>CALADR010000093.1 GCA_937890845.1 uncultured Bacteroidales bacterium
GAGATTGCCTCCATTCCTTTGAAAAGCTGGCTGAGCAGGTAACTTTCGTTTGGAGAATGTATCGTATCCCTTTCAAGACCGAAGCCCATAAGAAGCGGGTCAATCTCAAGTATCCTCTGCAGGTCAGCCAGGATAGGAATACTTCCTCCACCTCTGCTCGGAACCGGCTCTATTCCATATACTTCTGTCATGGCTTTGGATGCAGCCTGATATGCAGGTGATGAAATAGGAATCAGGAAGCCGTTACCTCCATGACAAGGAGTGACCTCTACCTTTACATAATCAGGTGCTATAGCCTTGAAATGCTCCATAAAGAGTCTGGTAATAGTCTCGCTGTCCTGGTTAGGTACAAGTCTCATTGAAATCTTCGCATGCGCCACAGACGGGAGCACTGTCTTGGCACCTTCACCTGTATATCCGCCCCAGATACCGTTTACATCCAGTGACGGCCTGATACCTGCCCTTTCAAGAGATGTGTAGCCCTTCTCACCCTTGACTTCTTTTATGTCAAGGAATGACTTATATTCTTCAAGGTCAAAAGGAGCACGGGCAAGTTTGGCCCTGTCTTCATCTGAAAGCTCTACCACATCATCATAGAAACCTTTCACAGTTATATGACCATCCTTGTCAATCAGGGATGAAATCATATCACACAGCACATTTATAGGGTTTGCGACAGCTCCGCCGTAATGTCCTGAATGCAGGTCCTTGTTCGGACCGGTAACCTTAACCTCTACATAAGAAAGTCCTCTCATGCCACAGTTGATAGAAGGTACGGTCTCGGAAATCATCGTGGTATCTGACACCAGGATAATGTCTGCTTTCAGCATATCCTTGTGATCCCTTGCCCAGGCTGCAAGCGAAGGACTTCCTATCTCTTCCTCACCCTCAAGAATAAACTTGACATTATGTTTCAAAAGTCCTTCCCTGACCATGAACTCAAAAGCCTTGATATGCATGAAGAGCTGGCCCTTGTCATCGTTGGCACCTCTGGCATAAATGGCTCCGTCGCGTATTTCAGGCTCGAACGGGTCTGATTTCCACAAATCAAGAGGATCGACAGGCTGCACATCATAATGGCCGTAAACCAGAACTGTAGGCAGCGAAGGGTCTGTTATCTTTTCTCCGAAAACTACAGGGTGTCCTGCCGTCTCCAGGACCTCGGCCTTATCAGCGCCAGCTTCCATCAAAAGCTCTACAAGTCTGTCTGCACAGCGTCTCATATCCGGCTTGTGTACTTCGAGAGAACTTACTGAAGGTATTCTGAGAAGGGAAAAAAGTTCTGAAAGAAACCTTTCCCTGTTTTGTTCGATATACTGTTTCATTTCCATATTTTTTAGTGTTTACGTGTTTTCAGGTCCTTGTCTGAAATAATCCAAACAACTTTTAAAGATATGGAAAATTATCGTTTTATGCAATCAGTCTGATGCTTAAATTTTCTATAATACAAAAAGCCGGATCAAATCGATTTGACCCGGCCGGATTATTTGCTGACAATAAATTAGTTGTTCTTCACGAGTGAAAGACCAAGCCTGAAGTCAGTAGTATTTTTCCACTCACCGCCAAGAGACTGGAACAAGACTCCGATAATTTGCATATCCTGAGGAATCATATTTTTTTCCATAAGTGCTGAGTAGATAATAAGAATATCATTCATATCTTCCTCAAAACCTTCTACCTTCCTGGTAGTAAATATTGAGTCAAATTCAGTTTTAGGCAAATAGAGACAAGTCTTGCCGTCTTTTTCCTCTGCCTTCATAGGGATTCCGTTCAAAACCCAGCTCTGGAACTGTTTGATAGTCTCATTAGAGATAAGATTCATCTTTTCACCCAAAATAGCTGCAAGCATGCCCTTTACCGCAGCCGGCTCCTGCTTTACAAGTTCCATTATCATGTCTGCAATGGCAGATCCGTCAGAACCTGTTGCAGCTCCGATAATCGCAGCAAGATCAAGCTTTACATTGAAAACTCCGTTAGTCTCTGACCATGCAGCAAGTCCGTCAACAGAAGAAACCATAGTACCAACATTTTCGCTGAGAGCATTTACCTCTGCCTCTTTAGGAAATGGACCAAAAAATGCACCCATAGCCCAGCCCATAAGCTTGTCCTGTCCGTTGATAACAGGTTTCTCTACATAAGAAGCGCAGAGATTTCCGTCTGCCTTCAACTCTATAGAGCCGAGTACCTGAGGAAGCATGGCACCTCCCATCATGCGGAAAATATTTGCCATATTTTCAGTAGATTCATTTCCGCTCCACACTGTATAAATAGGAGAAGATACAGGAAGATTCTTTTCACCTTCTGTCTTATAAGTATCAAGTCTGTAGGTTCCTACCATAGGATGCTGCGGAACCTCGTCTTCTCCACCGTTTTTACCCGAATTGTCACAAGATGACACTACCGCCGTCATACCAACCATAACGGCCAACATTTTGAAAATCTTTTTCATAATAATTGAAATTAGTTAAAAACCTTATTTTATTATAAACACGCCGGACGCCCCGGCGGTAAACTACTTATAACCTTGATATATTCCGACTAACGCTCAAGACGGGCTTTCGCATACTCTACTGTAAGATCGAAAGTCTTCTTTCTGGAAGATGGAGCCTCATACATGGCATCCGTCATTATCCGTTCGCAGATGGAGCGGAGTCCCCTTGCTCCCAGCTTGTTCTCAATCGCAGTATCCACTATGAGTTCAAGCACTCCTGGCTCTACATTAAGCTTTATGCCGTCAAGTTCGAACATTTTCTCATACTGCCTGATAATGGCATTCTTCGGCTCGGTAAGAATCCGAAGAAGAGCGGCCCTGTCAAGATGGTCCAGATAGGTGATGACAGGAAGCCTTCCTATTATCTCTGGAATAAGACCGTAGGAACGCAAATCCTGGGCAGAAACATACTGGAGGAGATTGTCCTTGTCTACTTTCTGCTTGTTCGTTGCCCCATATCCTATGACCTGGGTATTCATTCTCTGCGCTATACGCCTTTCTATTCCCTCGAAAGCACCGCCACAGATGAAAAGTATATTCTGTGTATTTACATGTATGAACTCCTGCTCCGGATGCTTGCGGCCTCCCTTTGGCGGAACATTCACCACATTGCCTTCAAGAAGTTTCAGCATAGCCTGCTGGACTCCCTCGCCGGACACATCCCTTGTAATGGAAGGGTTGTCGCTCTTGCGGGCAATCTTGTCGATTTCGTCAATAAAGACGATTCCTCTTTCAGCAAGCTCGACATCGTAGTCAGCCTCCTGAAGCAGACGGGTAAGGATACTTTCAACATCCTCTCCCACATATCCCGCTTCTGTAAGGACGGTCGCATCCACGATGGTAAAAGGTACCTGGAGAAGCCTGGCTATAGTTTTGGCAATCAATGTCTTTCCAGTACCGGTAGGTCCTACCATCAGAATATTTGACTTCTCGAGTTCAAGCTCAGATGTATCCCCAAGGTTGTGGTTTATACGCTTGTAATGGTTATAGACAGCCACGGAAAGAAGCTTCTTCGCCCTGTCCTGGCCGATAACATACTGGTCCAGATATGCATGTATCTCCTTAGGCTTCATTATCTTGTCCACCTTGCCGTGGCTTTTGTGCGAAGCCTGCTGCATACTCCCTACATATTCGCTGCAAAGTTTGATACAGTCACTGCAAATACAGGAGTCCAAACCCTGAAGCAGGAGCGGTACTTCATTCTCGCTCCTGCCACAAAACATGCAATATCTGCTGTCTTTACTATTTTTTCCTTTAGCCATTATTTGTTTTTCTTGGTAAGGATTTCGTCTATCATACCATACTCGAGAGCTTCAGCAGATGTCATCCAGAAATCCCGGTCTCCGTCTGCAACTATTGTCTCCAACGGCTTGCCTGTATGCTCGGATATGATTCCATAAAGTTCATTCTTGACTTTAAGTATTTCCCTGGCGGCAATCTCAATATCGGAAGCCTGACCATGGGCACCTCCAAGCGGCTGGTGAATCATTACTCTCGAATGAGGAAGGGCAGATCTTTTTCCGGCTGCTCCTGCACAAAGAAGGACTGCTCCCATTGATGCAGCCATTCCTGTACAGATAGTAGCCACATCCGGCTCTACCAACTGCATCGTATCATATATCCCCAATCCGGACGATACTGAACCGCCCGGAGAGTTGATATAAATCGATATATCTGCAGTATTATCCACAGAAGCCAAATACAGAAGCTGAGCCTGGATAATGTTCGCCACATCATCATCAATCGGAACACCGAGGAAAATAATCCTGTCCATCATAAGACGGCTGAATACATCCATCGAAGCAACATTGAGTTTCCTCTCCTCGATTATAGTCGGATTGATGTAGGCATCATACACCGAATGATAACGGTGCATGGTCAGGGAACTTATTCCATGCTGCAGCCTTACATATCTGTCAAAATCTTTCTCCATCCCTGGATTATTTCAGTTCACGGAACTCTTCTACAGAAACAGTCTTTGCATCAAGTGTAACAACCTCGCGGACAGCAGCCAGAGTCTTCTGGTCTTCTACCTGCTCAAGGACACGGCGTCCTTCTTTCTCCTGCGCAAGAATGTTGCGCGCATAAGACTCAAGCTGCTCGTCAGGAACATTGCCTATGCCGTACATTGCAAACTGATAAGCGGCAAATGCCTTGGCGCTTGCAAGAAGGTCAGCCTCCTCTACCTTGACTTCGTACTTCTCCATAAGGAAGTTTCTTACCATCTGCCATCTGAAATCAGCAAGGAAAAGGTCAAATTCCTTCTCGATTTCCTCCATAGAGAACTTACCGTCGTTTGCAACGAAAATCCATCTCTTGAGGAATTTCTCAGGAAGCGCAATAGCTGCCTTTTCAACAAGATAGTCTTTTGCATCCTTTGAGAACCTGAAATCAGACTCCTGGGTATATTCAGAAGCAAGTCTTTCTGCAATCTTTGCATCAAACTCCTCTTCGCTCTTTACATTTCCTTCTCCGAAGATCTTGTCAAAAGTCTCCTGAGTCATAGTGGCAGGAACGAAAGTCTTCACATTCTTCACTGTCATCTTGAACATAGGATCAAGTGAAGCAAGCTCTTCTTTCTTTACCTTGAGCATAGCTGCGCGGTCAGACTCGTCAGTAAATGCCTCGTTTACATTAACATCGAGTTCAGCACCTGGCTTCAAACCTACAAATGAAGGTCTTACAGCTTCTGCTACACTACGAAGAGCGACATATGTCCCTTCCACCTTCATGTCAGCCTGCTCGAAATCAACGATGATGAAATCCTCGGCCTTTGCCTCTTCACCATCCTCGAGAGATCCGTACTGCTTGAGAAGGTTTTCCTTCATCTCAGCCTTTGCCGCATCTGTAGCCTCAATAGTATAATATGGAATCTTGTCATCCTTAGAAAGCTCTACTGCCACTTCAGGAGTAGTAGCGATATCGAACTTGAATGAGAAGTCATTTCCGTTTGTCCACTCTGTCTGAGGCTGGTCCTCGCTTGGGAGAGGCTCACCCACAACCTTAAGGTTATTCTCCTTGATAAAACTGTTCAAAGACTCTGAAATGATGTCATTGACAGCATCCACAAGTGCTGACTGTCCGTAAATCCTCTCTCCCAGAGACATTGGAACCATACCTTTTCTGAAACCTTTGATTTCAGCGGTTTTCCTGTGTCCGTTCAATTTTTTCTTGCGTGCTTCCGCATAGTCTTCTTTCACTATTGAAAGAGTCAACTCTAGATTGAGGTCGTCAATCCTGTTCTGTTCTATATTCATATATTCTGATATTTATATTTTTCTGTCAATTTATGCAAGTTTTGCCAAAGGGTGCAAATATAATCATTTTTTTTCAATATCATCACCAGCCGAGTCAGATGGCTTTTCAGGAACATTGCGTTTCGGATAAACCACCCTTGCATGGTGTATCTGCTGGATATAATCTTTCATAACTGTCTTTATCGTATTGAGTTCCCTCAATGTTATATCAGCATCCTCCAGCTGCCCTGCAGACATCTTGGATTCGGTCACGCCTTCTACCAAAGCAGATATGCTTGCCGGCGTATAGTCTTTTAATGTCCTCGAAGCCGCTTCAAGGGTATCGCAAATCATGAGAATCACCTGTTCAGGTGTTTTAGGCTTGTCGCCCTTGTAATAAAAGTCATCAGTATCCTCAGGGTCTCCGCCAGCATTGAGATACTTATTGTAAAAATATGCTGTACAAGTAGTTCCGTGATGTGTCGTAATAAACTGCCTGACCTCCTGGGGAAGCTTGTATCTTTCAGCCAGGGCCAGTCCGTCAGAGACATGTTTTATTATTTCACGTGCACTTTCTCGCGGAGAAAGTCCGCTATGATAGTTCGCTCCTGTCGAATCATTCTCGATAAAGCACTGAGGATTGACAGTCTTTCCAATATCGTGATATAATGCGCCTGCCCGCACCAGAAGGACATCTGCATCAATGGATCTGGCAGCAGCATCTGCCATATTCATAACCTGAAGACAGTGCTGGAATGTACCAGGAGCCTTATGAGCGAGCTCAAGAAGAGGCTTATTGTTTGTATCGCACAATTCCAGCAGCCTTGAACTTGAAACAAGCATGAACATCCTTTCAAACAAGTAAATCAGAGGATAGCCTGCTACAATAAGCAATGCCCCGAGGAACAGGAAAAATATTATCCGGTAGTCATTGAATCCGTTCACCCCGTCAATCAGCCTGAATGAAAAATATGTAAGCAACAGGACTATGAATACGAAGAAGGCAGTGACAAACTGCAGCCACCCTTTATTGAAATAGTTGAAGACATAGATTGCAACGACTCCTGCCACAAGGTTCATTACAAAGAGTTCCAGGCCATTATGTGAAAAAATCAGCAGAGGCAGCAGCGATATTATATATACAGGAAGAACTACACGCTTCTTGAAAAATGCGAGCAGGTACAACGCTATAAGTACAAACGGTGCAAGATAAAGGAACGCAGGATCAGCCTTCTCTACAAAAATCGCCATGAAAAACGACAGCAGGAACATCAGCAACAGGAAAAGATACTTGTTCATGGACTTGAAGACATTCCAGTTCGTATAATAAATAGCGAGAAGAAGGACAGCCACAAGAGCCAGGGCAAGCAGAGAATTTCCAATCCACAGGAAAACTCTCGGTCCTGTATATCCAAAACTGCTTTCGTACTCTATCCTGTACGAATCAAGCAGCTGCTCGATTTCAGAAGTTATCATTTCTCCTTTTGATACAATCAGCTGGCCTGAACTTACAACTCCCGATGTAGGGGAAACATAGTTTACAGACTCTTCATGTACAAGATCAGTTGTATTCTTATCAAAAATCAGATTCGGAACGATCAGGTCATAAATACCTGAATACAGGCATAATGAGTCAACATTAACTGCAGTGACATAATGGAAAAGCTTATCCGCCAATGCAGACTTGGCGCCTGCAATATCGAAAACTTCAGTAGCAGGTACTTCTGTAGCTCTCTTATCCTTCTGCACAAAAATAACAGCATCAGACACATCAGGAAAACCTATGTTCTCCGGCAATTTTTCAACTACTCCTCTGGAGTAGATGTCTGAAACAGCCTTTTCGAGTTCAGGCTTGAAGCGTTCATATTTTCCCAGACTGACTTGCCTTACGGCCTCCATTGTCTCATTGACAATATTGTCCGAATATCTGAAATATGGTATAACGGCAGAGCCGGCCTGCTCTTTTTCTGCACGCAACTGGACTTCAGTCTTGAGTACCGGGAAATCAAATTGAGCCACCAGGGTCTCATACATCCATGGTGCTCCCTTACGGTAATCGTAATTGAACTTCCCGCTTCTAGGCATGAAAATCAGAAGAAGAGAGAATAGAAGTACCAAGGGAAGATAAACCTTCCATCCGCGCGGAAAACTGGCTTTATCCATCATTACTTTGTTTTGGGTATATAATCTAACTGATTAAACCTGAACTCATCAGCAACAAATGCATACACATCCTGAGAATTCAGTATAGAGGCGAACCGGAACGGTAAAGACCTGTCTCCGTCCCTGGTGGCGACAGTAACCAGCAACTCTCCCTTAAAATTGACAACAGTCAGAGAATATGCAAATCCGGCAGCAGGAAATATCGGATAAAATTCAGTAATATACTGCTGAAGTGTCTCAGGCATAACTGTATTTCCCAAATTGCATATTGAAAATGTTGCTGTACCTGAAACTTTTTCAAGTACGGCGTCTGATCTGGATATTTTTTCTGAAATGGACAGACTGCTGTCGCAAGCATTTTCAGACATATCCACCAGACAACGTGCACTATATGCCAGGGCATCGTTTCTCAACTGTGCATCAAGAAGCTTTTTCTGGGACATCAAGATAGTAGTCACCGGATACTCAGCAAGGTTACGGTTATATGCAAGCGTCAGAGGAGAAAAGAAAAGTCTCAATGATGCGGAAGGAAAGTGCGGACGCAGATTCTCTCTAATATATGACACTATATACTCTCCTTCACTGATTTCATTTACATATTTCTCATATAGTACATGGGAAAAGACAGGCGATATGAATGCCTCCGGCTGGGAAAGATACTGACGTACCTGACCCCTGATCTTTGAAAGCGGAATCCTTATCTGATAAACATAGTCGGATACCTCAGGGTGGAGAGGTGCAGAGAACGATTTTGCATCCATATACCAGACCGGACGGGAAGCAGGAATGTCCTCAAGCCTTGCATAAGGATCCATCCCTTCCATCATAGTAGAAGGAGTACGGTCATCCTTAACCGAACCGTCATTCAAAACATCAAAGCCGCACAGCTGTAGATATCTGAATATAACTGACTTGACAAACTCTGCCATTCCCCTCTCATCGCATAATGACATATGCCAGTCAAAAAACAATGTCTTGCCTGAGTATGAGACCCGGAAAAGATACTCTCCCGTTTCAGGGCTTCCGATACTGAAGCCAGGATCCCCCATTGCGGCCTCTTCCGAGACCGGAACCGGATTGGATACAGGATACAACTCCAATGATTCACCGGATAATCTCACACCTGCTGCAAGCTGCGGAAACAGATGAATTGTTTCATTTACCGCGTCTTCAAGTTCCTTTTTCCTGACACTCATTGTCAGAGTAATGACAAAACGCGGTACAGAACCTGCCGATTTTCCGTCCTGATAAAGACAGACTTCACCGGCAGCTCCTGGAATAAGCCCATTATTAAATTCTGATGACATAACTACTTCTTATGGAATGGACTGTCAGGCTCCTTGGCCATATAACTGAATTCAAGTTTATCAGTAAGACGCGGGAAAAGGTTATGCAAGAGCACTGTAAGCTTACCGATAGGTGTCAAAACCATTTCTGACTTGCGTTTGACAAGCCCGCGAGCCATATATTCCGCAACTTTTTCCGCACTCATCATTTTACCCTCGTCACGTGGTGTCTTGCCTTGCTGGTGACCGTCTGCAGTCAAAGCCGCATTTCGCACATTGGATGCAGTGAATCCGGGAGCGAACACCATAACATGCAGACCATCGTACAGATGCTCTATCCTCAAAGTATCCAGAAAACCTCTTATCGCATATTTTGAAGAAGCATATCCTGTTCTTGCAGGAAGTCCTGCGAATCCTGCAATCGATATTACACCAACCACAGATCCGCGGGATGCAAGAAGATATGGCAGTGCATACTTCGTACAATACACAGTTCCCCAGAAATTTACATCCATAAGCGTCTTTATGACAGACAAATCCAGATCCCTGAACATAGCACGCATGGAAAGTCCCGCATTATTTACCAGAATATCGATTCCGCCGAACTTCTCTACTGCCTTATTTATCAAGGCTTCGCAGTCAGACTCTACAGATACGTCTGTCTTTACGCAAAGAATATTGCTGTCCGGATCAGAAGAAATTTCAGAGGCGATTGCCCTCAACTTATCATCTGACCTGGCCGCAAGAACGAGTTTCGCACCAAGGGAGGCAAATAATTTGGCTGAAGCCAACCCGATTCCCGAGCTGGCTCCAGTTATAATCATCACTTTGTCTTTAAAAAATTCGCAATACTTCGATTTGTTCATCTTTCTGTATTAAGTTACACAGATTATTGACAAAGAATACTACTTGATTGTCATTGCAGCGATATCATCGCCGTCATACTCTCCGGCATCAAGTTTTTTCTTGATCTCAGCGAATGCCTTGAGTGTGTAGTCCACATCTTCAAGAGTATGTACAGCCGTACTGACAATCCTGAAAATAACCATTCCCTTAGGTATTACAGGATATACTACGATAGAACAGAAGATATTATAATTCTCCCTGAGATCCTTGGCCATCCTGGTCGCCTGAACCGGAGTTCCCGGAATATGTATAGGAGTAACACAAGCCTCAGCCTCACCTATATCGAATCCGAGTTCCTTGAATCCGTTCTGTATGGCATGGGTTATCTTCCAACATTTTGCACGAAGCTCGTCACCTTCCGGAGAATCAATAATCTCCATACGCTTGATATTACCGAGAACCAATGGCATAGGAAGAGACTTAGCATACATCTGCGAACGCATATTGGTACGAAGATAGTTTATTATGCTTCTCGGTCCTGCTACGAAACCTCCAATGGAAGCCATACTCTTTGCGAATGCTCCGATATAGAGATCGACCTCATCCATTACTCCGAAATGCTCTGAAGTACCGCGGCCATGTTCTCCAAGCAATCCGAAACCATGGGCATCGTCTATAAGTATTCTGAATGAATATTTCTTCTTAAGGGCACAGATCTCATCAAGTTTTCCCAAAGCACCTGTCATTCCATAAACACCTTCAGTTATAAGCAGTACTCCGCCTCCGTTATGCTCAGCCTCTGCACAAGCCCTGGCAAGAACCTTGTCGCAATCAGCGATATCGTTATGGCGGTATTTGTATTTGCTGCCGACATGAAGCCTTATACCGTCAAGAAGACAGGCATGACACTCTGCGTCATAAACGATTACATCGTGACGGGTAGTAAGAGCATCTATAGTAGAGACTATTCCCTGATATCCGAAGTTATAAAGGAAGGCATCCTCCTTCTTCTCGAACTCAGCAAACATTCTTTCCAACTTTTCATGATAACGTGTGTGTCCTGACATCATTCTGGCACCCATAGGGTATGCAAGTCCCCAGTCTGCAGCTGCCTGAGCATCAGCCTTGCGGACCTCCGGATGGTTTGCCAGTCCGAGATAATTGTTAAGACTCCAGTTGAGAACCTCTTTGCCGTTGAATATCATATGAGGTCCGAGTTCCCCCTCAAGACGCGGATAAAGATAATATCCGAATGCTTTTTCAAAATACTGGCCGATCGGACCGCCGGAATCTTTGTTTATCCTATCAAAAATATCCATAATTATTTAGATTTTAGTTATTTTCCTTCTTAATTCCACTCTTATTGAAAACCTATGCATCTATGTTTGCATAATGAGCATTCGCTTCGATAAACTCTCTGCGAGGAGGTACATCATCACCCATAAGCATAGAGAATGTACGCTCGGCCTCTGCTGCATTATCTATGGTAATCTGCCGCAAAAGGCGCGTTTCCGGGTGCATTGTAGTATCCCATAGCTGCTCGTCACTCATCTCTCCAAGACCTTTGTAGCGCTGTACCGTAACACCCTTGTCAGAACCTTTGCCGACTTTAAGGGTAGCTTCCTTACGCTGCTCCTCTGTCCAGCAATATATTTCCTCTTTTCCTTTCTTCACCAGATAGAGAGGCGGAGTCGCCAGATATACATAACCGTTTCTGATGAGATCGAACATATAACGGAAGAAGAATGTAAGAATCAAAGTTGCAATGTGGCTTCCATCCACATCGGCATCGGTCATGATAATTACTTTATGATAACGGAGCTTCGAAAGGTTCAGCGCCTTGCTGTCTTCCTCAGTACCGACAGTCACGCCAAGCGCAGTATAGATATTCCTAATTTCCTCGCTTTCGAATACTCTGTGTTCCATTGCTTTCTCAACATTGAGGATTTTTCCTCTAAGCGGAAGTATGGCCTGGGTCATACGGTCCCTGCCCTGCTTTGCAGTACCGCCTGCGGAATCTCCCTCGACCAGGAAGAGTTCGCACTTTTCAGGATTCCTTTCAGAGCAGTCAGCAAGTTTTCCCGGCATACCGGCACCTGACATGACAGTCTTACGCTGCACCATCTCACGTGCCTTGCGGGCAGCATGACGTGCTGTAGCAGCCAGAATCACCTTATCTACAATAGCCTTTGCCTCTTTCGGATTTTCTTCCAAATAGGCCTCCAGGGCACTGGCGGTAGCCTGAGAAACCGCCGACACGACTTCACCGTTTCCAAGTTTTGTCTTTGTCTGTCCTTCAAACTGAGGCTCTGCTACCTTTACAGACACGACAGCAGTAAGACCTTCACGGAAATCAGAGGCGTCAAGGTCAAATTTGAGTTTTGCCAACATGCCGTTCTTTTCCGCATAGTTTTTCAAAGTCCTCGTAAGACCCATCCTGAATCCCTGAAGATGTGTTCCTCCTTCTATTGTATTGATATTGTTTACATAAGAATAAATCTTCTCAGAGAAGCCTGTGTTATACTGCATAGCTACCTCGATAGGGATTATCTTATCTGTTTCAAGACATATGGGTGTTTCTATCAGTTTGTCAGAGTCAGCATCAAGATACTGCACAAACTCTTTCAGTCCATCTCTGGAATAGAATGTCTCGCTCTTAT
>CALADR010000094.1 GCA_937890845.1 uncultured Bacteroidales bacterium
CATCATTTTCAGTAGCAGCAATATGGTCGTCATCAAGTACCTCTATAGAAGAAGTTTCCATCACACGCTTTACGAAAAGCACTACTGCCAGAAGTACTCCGACTTCAATGGCTACTGTAAGGTCAACTACTACTGTAAGGAAGAATGTTATAAGAAGGACTGCCACATCCGCCCTGTCCGCCTTGAGAAGATACTTGAATGTCCTCCACTCACTCATATTGTAAGCCACTATAACCAGTATAGCAGCAAGACACGAAAGCGGGATATATACAGCATAAGGCATAAGGAACAGATATATAAGAAGCAACACAATAGCGTGGACAATACCTGTAACAGGAGACTTTCCGCCGTTGTTGATGCTTGCCATTGTTCTGGCCAATGCTCCGGTTGCAGGGATTCCACCGAACATAGGAGTGACTATATTCGCTATTCCCTGACCTATCAGTTCAGTATTTGAATCATGCCTTTTTCCTGTAACTCCGTCTGCAACCATAGCTGCCAGAAGTGATTCAACAGCACACAGTATGGCAATGGTAAATGCCGGAGACACAAGACCTTTCACAGTCTCATAATCAAAATGAGGTGCAACAGGCTTGGGCATTGGAAGTCCTGCAGCAAGTTCCGGAAACTTAGATCCGATAGTGGCAAATTCGATTCCCGCAAATTTCGACAGTAGAACAGAGGCAGCCGTACCGAAAACAAGAGCCATGAGCGAACCCGGAATTTTCTTATTGATCTTTCCCCAGAATATTATAATAAGGAGACAAGCCACGCTCATAAGTGTTTCTGCAATATTTACCGAACCAAGGTTGCTGAAATAAGCTATCCACTGAGGGATGAAACCGGATGGAACATCAATATCCATTCCGAAAAAATCTTTCATCTGCGTAGAGAAAATGGTCAGGGCTATACCGCTGGTAAATCCTACCACTATAGGATAAGGTATAAAGCGGAAAATAGCTCCCATTCTGCAAACGCCCATAGCCACAAGCATTATACCTGCCATTATTGTGGCAAGAACGAGACCCTGAATGCCGTATTGGGCGACAATGCCGGATACTATGACAATGAAAGCTCCTGTCGGACCTCCGATCAGAAAGCGCGAACCTCCGAATACCGAAACAAGGAAGCCGGCAACAATCGCCGTAATAAGTCCTTGCTGAGGAGAGACACCACTTGCAATACCGAATGCAATGGCAAGCGGTAATGCTATGATTCCGACAATGACTCCTGCCGCTAAATCAGATGCAAATGTTTTGGAGTCGTAACCGCCTTTTTTGAATAGGCTGAAGAATTTAGGTTTGAAAACACCACTTAAATTAACGTCCATAAATACAGATTTCTTGATGAGGGTGCAAATTTACAACAAATAATACTATATTTGAGGTTTTGAAACACATAATTAACAACATTACTGATAAAACATAATACCAATGAGGAAAGAAATCCGTTATGTGACAGCTGACCAGGCTGTTCAAGTTGTCAAATCAGGAGATCACGTACATCTCAGCAGTGTAGCCAGCGCTCCTAAAGTTCTGATTGACGCACTATGCAGAAGAGGCGAAGCCGGAGAACTGAAAGATGTCAGGATTCATCATCTC
>CALADR010000095.1 GCA_937890845.1 uncultured Bacteroidales bacterium
TGTTTGCTTCTTTGTTTAACCTCGTTAATCTCTCTCAATATTGTCAATGAACTTACCGTTATTTCTCAAACGGGCTGCAAAGATACGGACTTTTTCTTTCCCTCCAAATTTTTTTGCAACTTTTTTTAATATTTTTTTGAACTTTTTTTGACCCGTTTTTATAACACTCTAAAAATCAATCACTTATCAAAATGTGATTTTTTCTGTTTTTTTTGAGAAAATTCTTCTGTCATTTCAGCGTCCCCTGAAATAACCTACGACCTTATCTTTCGTATTGCCCGGATATACTTTTACCAATACTACTCCGTGCGGAGCCACTTCTGTCTCCCATCTCTGTCTGTAATCAATCTCCGCAATATCCTTCTGCCTCCAGACATCTCGTATTTTTTGAGTTCCTATTATACCGATATGTTTCGGAATAAATCCTATTTTCCTTACACTATCCGAAAGATTAAACATCGCCACTGCTACTGACCCGTCTTCAAGAGGCTTCACATATGTAGCATAACCGGAGTCTGAATAATATTTAGAAGCCTGGTATCCGAGAACATCCTGATGTATGTCTATAACCTCACTGTTGCACAGAAGGCTTATAGTAAAATCGTCAAGCTTGCTCATGTCACATCCAAGGAGCATAGGAGAAGCCAACATTGCCCATAATGTAATATGGGAATACTGCTCGTCCGGAGTAAGTCTTGTCGGATGAGTCTTCTCCCCCCAACCGACATGTCCGACTACCAGCATATCGGCATCTGGCCAATGCCCCGGAGATCTGTAAGGAGCCCATCTGTCCTGCTCCCGGAATCCGATACCGCTCACACTTTTCCATGTATCAGTAATATCACCGGTAGTCCTCCAGCACTGAGCAAACTCTGCAAAAGCCGGTGCAAGTCCGAACAACGCACCGTTGGATATACTATAAATAATATCCCTTCCGGTTTTCTCAAGAGCATCGTGCATTTCTTTCAAACTATAATAGTCCGCAGGATACCAGTCATACTTAAGATAGTCTATTCCCCATTCTGCCCACTGTGCCGCATCTTCTTCAGCAAAAGAAAACTCGCCACTTCTTCTCTGGTTCTCTCTGGTATATTTTCCGGACGGATCGTTCAATTTATAGTTTTCATCATGCAGTTTTTTCTCAATCCACTCATAGCACCCGTAAGGATTGTCACAATGCGTACCTATATGTCCTGCATAAGTAGCAACCCAAGGACCTGAATAAATACCTATTTTCATTCCCATCGCATGAATGCTGTCAGCAAGAGCCTTAATATCCGGGAATTTTCTGTTCGGCTGTATAGCATTATATTTTCCGCCTCTGACACCTTGCCAGCCATCGTCAATATTAATATATGACCAGCCGTAATCAGCAAGGCCTTTTTCTTCCATAGCCTTTGCTGCTGCCATTACTTTTTCCTGAGTAACTGTGTTACCCCAACAATTCCACGAGTTCCAGCCAAGAGGGGGAGTAAGGGATAGATTATCCCCTATAATAATAGTAAACTCACGTTCATAACATCCATGGCTGTTCTCAGCCGACAACAACACCTTATATGTTCCTTCTTTTTTCACTGATCCGGAAATAATTCCTGTTCCGCTGTCAATCTTCAATCCCTTAGGAAGACCTTCAGCCGCAAATACCATTGGACGCAAGCCTGTTGCCGGAACCCGGTAAAGGAAATCCGAACCCGGACGTGCCCCATACTTTCTTGCCCCGTTTATTCTCGGCGTATCAGGAGCATCAGGAGTAAGAATGAAAGAAGAATTGTCCTTATCTCCATCACCGGCAAAGGCAGGTTCACTTATAATGGAAAAAATCAACGCAAATGCTGCTGCAATTCTTGAAAAACTTGATGAAATCATACCGATTCTTTCTATCTATATATAATATTGACCTCACTAAGGTGTGCCAAAGGAACACCGCTTCCTGTTTTTCTGCCACATTCTGTTACTTCAAATTTAATGAATCTGGTCTCTTCCGGTGCAGCACATTCGTGGCGCAACGGTCCAACCTCCTTGCTGGATCCATAGTCAAAGGCTACAACTTCGGTAAATATTTTTCCATCTGTGGAAACATACCATTTTC
Organism: uncultured Bacteroidales bacterium; assembly: GCA_937890845.1. GTDB lineage: Bacteria > Bacteroidota > Bacteroidia > Bacteroidales > UBA932 > Cryptobacteroides. The sequence goes on from CALADR010000095.1 coordinate 2,090, forward strand.
CGGCTTTCAGGTCTGTTACATATTTGTCATTCCTCCTGTATATCTCGACACCTCTGAACGAAGTCAAAGGCTCCTCCAGTTCATAAACGATTTCATACGGAGTGGCCATAATTCCTGTATGGTTACTCTGGTAAGCGCTCTCCCACATGGTTGAGATATTGCCGTCTATTGTCAGCTCTGCTCCTTTACCTGGAACAAATGAATTACAGCTCAATACCTTGATTTTCTTGTTATCTACATAATATCTGTTAAAGACATCTACCGTAGAAGAAGACTCTCCTCCAAGAATGTATTCGCCATTACTCTTTACTCTTGCCGTCATAGTAAAGAACTGGTCATCTACAGCATCCTTGTCAATCTTGACTGTATAGAAAATCTCAGAAACTCCTTCTGTAAACTTTTCTGCAGATGAAGTCAAGGTATATGAACCTTCCGGCAATGTTTCATGTGCCAGGCCTTCCTCATCAAAATTGAACTCGAAAGAGACTTCATTGTCCCAATGGTTCTCAACCGGAGTATATATACGGTATGAATACGAAATATACTCACCATCATCCTCAAATGAAGAAAGATTTACCTCAGAAGCTCCAGCCTGCTCGAAAAAGAAACTCATAAGATTCATCTTCGGCACAACTACCGAAACTGCTATACTTTTATCAGCCGGAAGCCCTATACCGTCTGTATGGCTTTCCAAAACAACCGGGACTGCATACCCTGTCAAATCAGAAAAATCTTCTGTTTCTGAGAGTTCTGCAAGACGGTCACAGTCAAAATCAAGGGAGAATGTAGTTCTGGCATCAGACATGGTCTTTACGGAAGACTCCAGAACATAGCAGTCTTCCGGCAACATTTTCAAGTTCTGGCCGTTCTCCTTATTCCATTTCTCCAGCGCATTTTCACTCACTTTAACAGACACTGCCGGATCAATATCTCCGACCCCTGCACAATAAGCATTAATATCTACCGTATGGCGTCCTTCCACCACATAGAAAACATCATCATTGATACCGTGATTAACAATATAGACGGCAGGATCATACATATTGTCATTGAGATGACTTTTCTCACAGGAAGCGATAGCCATGACAACACAGATTCCCGATATAATATTCTTTAATTTCATATATTTTCCAATTTCATCATTTTACATAATGTTACAGTTTTCCTGTACTGATTACCAACCCAGATTCTGAGTCATACCAGGGACCCTGTCCAGTTCTTCCTGATTGACAGGGAAAAGGTAGTTCTTTTCAGTGAATGACCTTCTGGTCATGAAGCCGCCTTCGCCATAAGTCTCAAATACGGAAGTGCGTTTCCAATAATCGCCACCGATATTATGGTTGAGAGCCTTGATATTACAGCCTGCCACTTCCCCGTTGTCTTCAATAGAAGCTGTCATCCATGTCCTCGTATCAAAATATCTGTGTCCTTCAAAACAGAGTTCCACCATCC
>CALADR010000096.1 GCA_937890845.1 uncultured Bacteroidales bacterium
TAGCCGATGACTTGTCGCTATAAGGATAGATTGCGCGGAAATGTTTATACTATTAACATAATCCAGCCTTCAGTCTTGATTAATTTGTTCTTAATGGTTCATTCTTGGAAATACCCTTAATATGTGAGTGATTCAGTTTTAATCCCTGGATACATATCATTGAAAAATGAGTATATTTGAGCCATGGAATATTTATCAAAACAAAGATACGACGAGATTGCGGCCGAGCTGAACCACCTTATCGATGTCGTCTATCCCAAGGTTAAGGAGAACCTTGCTGAGACAAGCGCACAAGGGGACAGGAGCGAGAATGCAGGATACCGCGAAGCAAGGAGGATGCAGGCGAAGACCATCAGCCGTATCCGTTTCCTGCAGAAAGTTCTGGAACATTCCCGCGTGATTGATCCGGATGCCCTGCCCAAAGACAGAGTTTGCCTTTTGAGCCATGTTGAATTCACGAATCTCTCGACAAATATCAAGATGAAATTCGAGATAGTCAGTCCTCACGAGATGAATCTCGAAGCTGGAAAGATTTCACTGAATTCCCCGATCGGAGCTGCCTTAATGGGTAAGAAGCCTGGCGAAATAGCTGAGGCTAAAACTCCATCAGGAACTCTGCGTCTGAGAGTTGAAAGTATCACATTTGACTGAGGTTAAAGAATTTTGTATCTGAGAAAAATACGATAAGTAATTCTCAAGGATCGGCCGGAATAGTGTTGGACACAAAACATGTCATATGCAGCCACTATAGCCGGAATAACCAATGCATAGCAGGACGCTGCCCGTTTCATCCGTCAAACAATCCCTGCCAGCTATGAGAATCCTTGTCCTTTGTACCGGCAAAAAGAATTGCTATATTTGTTACATTGTAAATGCGCCGCAAGGAGGACGAGCGCGAAAGGGAACGCTATTTCCAATACACTTTCTATCTTCTGCTCCGACTGATGAGCGTCTATACCGTTTCCCTGGAACGGGAGCAGAGTGAAGGCAGGGTTGACTGCATCGTCGAGACTCCGCAGTATGTCTATATTTTCGAATTCAAACTTGATGGAACGGCAGCGGAGGCACTGCATCAGATTGAGGACAAAGGTTATGCACGACCGTACGGGAATGATAGCCGCGCTATCTATAAAATAGGAATTAGTTTCTCGTCGCAGACCGGTACCATTGAAGGCTGGGAAAGCGTCATGGCATAGACGGTGGAGTTAAGAAAGTTGTAAGAAGCTGTCACGAACTTATTGTTGTTTGCATCTTTATCGGACTGATTCAAAAAATTGTCCTTGAAAGATGAAACGGGTTTTTATAATTGTCCTTCTGGTCTGTATGACATTTCCTGTTTATGCTCAGAAAGTGATTGAAAATGATGAAGTTCTGGCTACTGTGGGTGTCAATGTCCCTATGTATAAGGGTATTGAAAATGATGTGGTGGCGGGTATTCATTATGGGCATTATTATCATAACGGGATGGGCTTCAGGGCCGGCTTCCAGTATTCGCCGTCAGTGGCAGATATAAGTAATTGTTTTGGCATCCCGCTGGCATTTACATTCAGGACGCGTTCCAGGTCTGTCGATAAAAGAGTCAATTCGGCAACAGCGTCTGCATTTGAATCTGCTGCCAGTAGCGGAGAAGATGTTTTAAGGAGCGGATTTTCAAATTTTTTTGTGAATTTGTTTGACAGGATTGAATTTTCGGCAGGTCTGACTCCCGGATATGTTGCAGGGAAAAGTACTCTTTCAGGAGAAAGTATCTCTACAGTCGGAGAAATTTCGTATAAGGAAAAGACATGGACAGAGAAGCCTTGTGGATTTTCGTTGTCACTTGATGCCGGTTTCAATATCAACTTGCGCATCTGGCGTTTTGACCTGAAACTGATGCCTGCTTTTCATTACAACATAACAGATAACTACAGGTATCACATTCATACTTCGGATTCTGCTGGTCATGAATCTGTAAATGTCAGGCCTGTAAAATGGTTTTTTACCTTTAGCGGCGGTCTTGCTTTCCGGTTTTAACGGAATTTCCAGATTGTATGAAAACCATTGTCCCTCTTTCTTTTTTATGAAAAGAGAATCCTTCATAAGAAAAGTCTTCAAGAGCATCTTATGTATCGGGCCATGGCGCCTCGGCAGGTCTTTGCCCAGACTGCGGGAGTGGTCAGTTTTCCGTTTTTCAGTACGTGAAAACGCGGTTCGATGATGACGGGGATTTCTTTCTCGATTTTCTTCCAGTCGAAAAGGCGGCGGAATTCTTCAGTGTCGAGATATATGAGAATGCCGTCGTCTTTAAGGACAGACTCTGTCAGTGCATCGGTAAGGTATGTCCTCCAGAATTCATTTACTGTTTTCCCTTCTGTGCAGGGTAGGGGAAAACCGCCTTCCATTCTGTATGTGCTTATACCGTCCAGAGGTCTCAGAAGTCCGTAAAGACAGGATGATATCCATAGATGTGAGTTCGCCCAAAGAAGATCACTGTCACTCAGATTTCCTGCTTTCAGATGCTTGTATGCCTGACCGAAATATGCCATGATTGCAGGCATTATTTCCGCCTCGTCACTTCCGAAGATTTCAAAGCGCTGCCTGTTCTGCTCTCCTATCTTATAGCTGCAGGAAAAAATTTCGGACAGTTCTTCCGCTGTTTTCTGCCTCATGTCTTTTGCGAGCATCGCGGCCTGGGGCATGAATCGAGGCTCCGATGGTGCGATTCCTCGTGACGGGCACTGCTCGTTCATAATCTTTGCGCTGGCAAGTAGTATCTGCATATTTTTCTTTTTGTATTATGGGAGAATGAAGCCGATTCCTGACCCGTCCTCTTCTATCAGTCTGCAAAAATAGTGAGAAGTTTCTGATCTGTAAACTTTAAAAGCCGGTTAAAGTTACTAAGAAGCTGTTTAAATTTTATTATTAGAAATTTTAAAAAAAAACTTCTAAATTGCAAGGGTTTTCGGCAAACCGGTAGAATCAATATTTCAATTGGATAATAATGACTAAACTTTACACACCCAAATTCTCCTTCGGCAAATGGCTGTTCCTGTTTGCAGGAGGCTTTATTCTATACATTTTCCTTTATTATTTTGTGATGTTGCCGGAATTTTTGATGGAAAATAAATGGCTTTCATCTGCCTTGTTTTCTGTCGCAGGTGTGCTGCTGCTCCTGATTTACAGGTGGCTGTCAAAGGCTTACGAAGATAGGGAGGTGAAGGAACTGGCAACTGGCAAGGCATTGAAACATACTGGAATAGGATTTTTGTGGGGCATGGCTTTTATAGGAGCGGTTGTCGCAATATTTGCCTTGTGCGGGTGGTATAAGGTAGAAGGGTTTTATTTTAACGCAGGCTGGCTTTTCTGGTTTCTGATGCAATACTTTGTGGTGGCAGCAGGAGAAGAAATAATTTTAAGGGGGATTGTTTTCCGCCTGTTGTACAGTCAGTTCAACGCTTGGGCAGCCATAGCTGTTTCCGCATCTGTTTTTGGAATTCTTCATATTGGCAACCCTAATGCTACCTTGGTTGGAGCCGTGGGAATAACTGTCGCTTCCGGTATTCTCTTTGCCCTTTTGTTTATGTATTACAAGACATTATGGGTTCCGATAGGTATGCACTGGTCCTGGAATTTTGTCCAGGGGACTGTATTCGGATGTCCTGTTTCAGGGGAAGATTCCGGATACAGTATAATCCGGTCTTCCACATCCGGACCAGAACTGTTTACCGGAGGGGGTTTCGGCCCGGAGGCTTCCGTTATCACGATGGTATTGGGCATTGCTCTAAGTATATGGGTGGTAATGCGTTTGTGTGGAAAAAGAAACTGCATTTGAAGAAACGTGTCCTGAATAATCGTAGTAAATTTGAATTGTATGATTAAAGCTATATTTCTTGATGTCGACGGTACACTTGTAAGCTTTGAGAATCATAAGGTTCCCCGTTCAACTGTTGAATCCCTTGTAAAAGCAAGGGAGAAAGGTGTTAAAATAATAATTGCGACAGGAAGGGCATTTGCTGATCTTTCAGAACTGGAAGGTGTTCC
>CALADR010000097.1 GCA_937890845.1 uncultured Bacteroidales bacterium
TCTGCCAGAAGTCTTGAGAGTTCTGGAAATTCGACATCATAGCATATTAGAATGCCGATTTTAGCGCAGTCTGTCTCGAATGTATGTATGGCGTTCCCTCCGCTGAGCCCCCAGCATTTCATTTCGTCTGGAGTTACATGGAGCTTTTCATACATTTCATAACTGCCGTCACGTCTGCACAGAAAGCCGGCATTGTACAGTTTTCCGTTTTCCTTTATAAGGGGCATACTTCCCGTTATGATGTTGATGTTGTATTTGATAGCCAGTGCGATGAATCTTTCCCGAATTTCATCCGTGTATTGCGCAAGTCCTCTGATAGCCTGGGATTCTCCCATATTGTTGAACTCAGCCATCAGCGGGGCGTTGAAATATTCTGGGAACAGGACGAAGTCACTCTTGTAGCCGCTTACCGAGTCAACGAAAAACTCTACCTGCTCAAACAGGTCATCAAGAGTCTTGTATCCTCTCATCTGCCACTGTACTATTCCTACACGCACTGTGGTCTTGGGTGATATGTACTCTTCTGTAGGTGGCTGGTAGTAGATGTTGTCCCACTGCAGAAGACAGGCATAATGACAGGATTCTTCATCGTTAGGAAGGTAGTTTCTCATGACCTTTCGTACGTGAAAGTCGTTGGATAGCTGGAACAGCAGTACTGGGTCGTAGATTTCTCTCTGTCTGACCTTGTCAATATATTCTTTAGGTCGCAGTTTGTCTGCGTATTTGTGGTAGTTAGGTAGCCTTCCTCCGAACATTATAGCCTTAAGGTTCAGCTCTTCGCAGAGTTCCTTGCGGTATTCGTACATTCTCCTTGCAAGCCTGAGTCCCCTGTAGTCCGGATGGATGAACACTTCTATGCCGTACAGGATATTTCCGTTCCTGGTGTGGGTGTCAAATGTTTCCTTTCCTGTGACCTGTGCGTATGTATGGTCGTTTTTTACATCATCGTAGTTTACTATCAGCGATAGTGCGCATCCTACGATTTTGTCATCAACCACTACTACTATCTGTCCTTCAGGGAATATTTCAATAAGTTTTCTGATTTGTTCAGGAGTCCAGAATTCATCGCTTCCGTCAGCGTATACTCGTGTAAATGATGTGGCCAGCTGGTCATAGTCCTGCATCTGCAGGTTTCTTATTTCTACTTTATTGATTTCCATTTTAAGACTTTTTTATGGCCTGCATGTTTAAAATATCAGACCGGATACAAAAATACCGTTTTTCACGATACATTGTACCGGATATTTTCCGATAAATATGAGTAGCGTACATTACAAGACTGCGTCAAAATAAATATTCTGGCGCAGTCTTGTATAATAAGAAAAATCGGATTGTCCGGTATTGTAAGTTTCTATAAAATATATCCGGCAAGCACCCTCTGTATTTCTTCTATATTTGAGTTTCTTCCGAAGTCTTGTGTAAATGGCATGCTTGAGCCTTTTACCCATATCTTCATTTCGGAGTCTGCATCGAAAGTACCTGCGGTTTCTATAGAGAAATGCGCTATGTTTCCATACGGGATCGAATGATATTCGCGTTTGCTTCCAGTAACTCCTTGAGTGTCCTGTATTATGAGACGTTTGTTGGTGAATACCCATTTGTCTCTTATTATTTTATAAGCTTTTTCTATGTATTCCCCTTCACACAGCAAATTATCGTATTCTTTCTGTATGTTATCTGTATTTATTTCAGATGCATTTCCGAGGATTGTGTTTATTATTCCCATTTTTTATTCTTTAAGTGTGTTGAATTTATGTATTGTAGCTTCTGTAGTCACGTTCTGTAATCTCCTTGTCGTCCATTCCTTCTGCAAGTTCTAATGGGCAGATGCGCAGGCAATATGGAGTTCCAGGTGAGCTGCTTTCACATCTGACAGAGTAACGGCCTGGATTCGGCTTTTGGATAAAAAACTTTTCATGACCTTTTGTATTTAGATTAGTGTCATGTAAATGTATAAAAAAAATTGTAATACACTGGTTTTGTTCGTTTTTTTGCATGAATGGCTTTGACCTTAGAAGTTGATTGCAGTCACTTGTCCCGTGAGCATTGTAATTGTCGGAAAAATTTTTTTTCTTTGTTAGGTGTTGTTTGAAATTTTACGACATATTATATATTGGCCTAAAATACTTCTATTTACTTTTAAACAACAACAGATATGAAGATTTTATTTAGAACTATGATGCTGGTCTTAGCCGTTATTCTTTCAGCGGCAGCATGTTCAAAGCCGGAAAATGAGTCTGGCGCAGAGCAAACTTCACCACAGGAGCAGGAAGATGCCGAATTTTCAGTTGACGTCAGCGGAATAGGAACCGTTACTGTAAATGTCCATATTATAGCAAAAGACAGGAATATGGGATATTACAGTGATGTCCTCACAGAAGGTGATTTTACTGAAGCGCAAAAACATGGTTTTGATGACTACTTGCAGTATGTGTTGAGCAACATTATGGAATCGCAGGGGAAAAGTTATGATGAAGCTGTAAAGACGATTACTTCATATGGCAGTGACGACTACAACATCACTACTCTTCAGCCTGATTCTAAATATTATGCTGTGGCAGTAGGAATAGATGATAAGGGTAAAGCTACGACAGAAGTGTATTCAAAGGAGTTTGCCACTATGGCTGTCGAGACTTCTGACAATACTTTTGCTGTGACTGTCTCTGATTTGACTGAGATGGGGGCTAAGATATCTGTAAAGACCGGAAACAATGATTCATATTTCATGGATATTGTACCTTCTGGAGTCAGGGAAGAGCTCGGAGATGACAGAGATATACGTAAATATCTTATCGAAAGTCATTTGGCAGCTGGAGATCTCGAAGATTTCATATTGAGTGGCCCTGCAGATAAAATATACGAAAGTCTCAAACCTGGGTGGAAGTATGATGTAGTAGTATTCGGGTGTAAAGACGGTTTTGCCAATACTGATGCTGTATTCGAACGCTTTACCACTCTTGCAGGTGAGGAGAATCCTGCTCTTTGTGAGTTTGAATTTGACTGTACATTGAATGCCAGCAAGCCTTCAATATTTGCATTTTATCCGAGCAATCCTATGGCAGTATATATTTGTGACGCTATGTTTGAGGCTGATTATCAGATGATTCTTGAGGCCTCTGGTGGTGATGTTGACAAGGCAGGGGAGACGATTCTGAATGAGATGATTATGATATATGCCGGTGATTTCGGAACCCGGGCGGAGACTTTGAATCTTCTTGGTACTGTAGGTCCGTACGAGTATGGTATTGGTGTTGAGCCTGGAGAGGATTACAGAATGTGGGCAGTTTGTGTAGATCAGAATGGATTGCCTATCGGTAAATTTATTACAAGCGAAGTGTTCACAGCACCTGAAG
>CALADR010000098.1 GCA_937890845.1 uncultured Bacteroidales bacterium
TCCGGGACTTGAACAGGGAGTTGATATAATGTTCATCTACAACACAAAAACTGTTCTTCCTTTTGCCGAAATATATGAAACAGTAGGACAGATTCTTACAAAAATATCCGACAGTAATGGCGAACGGAAAAACTGAAAACAAGGCCATCGTATTTCTGAAAAAAGCAGGCATTTTCCCTTTTGTCATGCTTATCAGATTCTATCAGGTCTGCATATCTCCATTAAAACCGCCTTCTTGCAGATTTACACCGACATGCTCCCAATATGCGTTGGAAGCTTTCCGCAAACACGGCCCGTTCAAAGGCCTCTGGCTTACAATACGGCGGCTCTCCCGCTGTCACCCGTTAGGCGGAAGCGGATATGATCCAGTACCTTAATTTACTTCCAGAAATGCCGAAAAAAGAAAACATACAGAAGATGTTTGATGACATCGCTCCGGAATATGACAAGTTGAACCACATAATGTCCTTCGAAATAGACAGAAGATGGAGGAAAACAGCAGTCAGCAGGATTATTGACAAAGACAGGAAACTTGAAATACTTGACGTTGCCTGCGGAACCGGAGACTTTTCTATAGAAATAGCCAGAAAAGCAAAGCAGGGAAGCCACATAACAGGTGTTGACATCTCTGCCGGGATGCTGGAAATAGGTAATAAAAAAGTGGAAGAAAACGGACTGTCCGGAACAATCCAGCTCGAACAAGGTGACTGCGAGCACCTTAGATTCACCGACGCCACATTCGACAGAGTGTCAGTAGCGTTCGGCGTAAGGAATTTCGAAAATCTGGAAGCCGGACTAAAGGAGATGAGAAGAGTTCTCAAATCAGGGGGAAAAGCTGTCATCCTGGAGCTTTCGGTACCCGAAAACCGGTTTCTTCTTGCTCTATATAAAATATATGCGTTTAAAATCCTACCCGCCATCGGAGGTGCAATTTCTGGCAATAAGGGAGCTTATGAGTACCTTCCGGCATCTGTCCTGAAATTTCCAGGACAGGAGAAATTCAAAAACATAATTTCGGGCTGCGGTTTCAGAAACATAAAAACCAGGTCATTTACATTCGGAGCCTGCAGAATGTATATAGGAGAAAAGGAGTAGTTTCCCGGACATAATTAGTAATTGAAGAACCTAGAAAATCAGATATGCGACAAAGCCGAAGCCAGCAGACAGAGCAAAAAGCAAAGCGGCCACTGAAAGCTGTGGAAGCATACCGTCAAGCGATTTTCCCGAACGCTTCCATACTCCGACAGCATTAATCACAAATAACGGAAGCGTAAGGACAAACAGATAGTGCCACCAGTCGAACATTCTTAGAGAAGAATAAGCAAGCATTGCAGCCCATCCGGCAAGCAATAGTGCTATATGATACACCTTTGCCCACTTCTCTCCTATAATCAAAGGTAACGTACGCCGTGTCCTTTGATCGCTTTTCATATCCCTGATATTGTTTATATTCAGAACGCCTGCACTGAACAATCCTATTGCAGAAGCCGGCAACAACAAAATCCATGATCTTATCTCATGCGCAGCTACAAAGTATGCACCGAGGACAGCCACAACTCCAAAAAACAGAAAGACCGACAAATCACCGAAACCCTTATAGCCGTAAGGGTTTCTTCCGAGTGTATATCTCATGGCACTTGAAATGGCAACAACTCCAAGCATAATGAGAAGTACCGGCTCCAAAGCCATAAAAGTTCCGAAAGAAAACCATATCATAGCAAGTCCCGATGCACAGCAAAGCAAGACACAGGCTGCAATCATAATACGCAGGTCTGAAACAGAAAGTCCTCCGGAAACCAATGAATAAGCCGGTCCAAGACGATCGGACAAACGGTCTGTTCCGTGAAGATAGTCTCCCAATTCATTTGAAAGGTTGGACAAAATCTGAAGCAGCACCGTAGTCAGGACCGTGAATAAAATGACCTGCGGTCTGACTGAATAATCAGCGACAGCAAGCATTATCCCCATCGAAACTCCCGCTACGGAAAGAGGCAAGGTACGAAGCCTCATCGCTTTTATATAATATCCTGCTTTTTTCATAAAATATGGCTTTAAACAACCTACAACTACTAAAACAACAAGTGAAACAACAAAACAAACAACAATATGACAAAAGAAAATAGCGACATTTGTTGCGGTTAAGAATCTTATTCGTCTCTTTCTGCGGAGAGCTGAAACCCGCAGAAATTCTCTAAGGAGAATTTAAAAAAGGAGTTCCTGTGACGGGCACTCCTTTTTTACTTTATAAAAGCTTTTGGGAACAATACCTTCAGGTTTATGGAGACAAAGTGAAGCGCAGCCATAATAATGCCGCAACATCTCCTGTCATACAGAAACTGCTCTCCAAATGGCCTTCCTTTCGGACTCAGCAGGGCAGAATACCGCTCTTTCAGACTGAAAGAAGGATTCCTCCATTTAGGAACTCCCGGATTGCGGTCACAGGAAGCCAGAATTCCAGGAGCCACCACTTCTGTAATCCCTTTTTTCATAGCTCTTATCCCATAATCATAATCACCGAAACTATGTGAGTAGCGAGGATCCATAGTACCAAGCTGTCTGAACACATAATCAGGAATCAGTACAAGGTTTCCATTGAATATATCACATGCAACCGGAATCGTATCATCCGGCCTGATTATCCTGCCGCCACGTGTCCTTCCTCCATAAGACAGTTTGCCTGAAGAATCTGCAGCTGTCCCGACAACTATAGCACGATGCCCCAGAGATGCGGAGTTTTCAAGCAATGTCATAAAAGCTCCCGGACGGAGCATAGTATCATCATTCAACCAAAGATAAAAGTCATAATGCTGTCTGGCAGCTTCATTCCAGGCAGCACACATCCCCCTGTTCCAGAAAAGGCTCCCGTTACCGTGTATGACAATTACTTCCGGAAACAGAGCGGCAACTGCCTCTGCAGTACCGTCTGTACATCCGTCCTCCGTCAGATATATATCAAATTTGTATTTGCCTGATGCACGGAATGCCTCTATCTGCCTGTAACATAAAGAAAGGCAGTTCAACGTACTGTCCTTCCTGTTAAATACAGACAATAAGACCGCTACATTCATTATACTCACGATTCACAAGGTTAGTCAAGTTTAAGAACGGCCATAAAGGCACTCTGAGGAACCTCCACTGTACCTATCTGACGCATTCTCTTCTTTCCCTGTTTCTGTTTTTCCAACAATTTTCTCTTTCTGGAAATATCTCCTCCATAACATTTGGCTGTAACATCCTTTCGGACAGCTTTCACTGTTTCTCTTGCTATAATTTTTGCACCGACTGCCGCCTGTATGGCAATATCGAACTGCTGTCTTGGAATCAGTTCCTTGAGCTTCTCACATATTTTTCTTCCGAAATCATAGGCATGGTCAACATGGATAAGACTTGAAAGTGCATCCGCAGGCTCTCCGTTGAGAAGAATGTCAAGTTTGACAAGCTTCGCATCACGGAACCCTATAATATGGTAGTCAAAAGAAGCATAACCCTTAGATATCGACTTCAGTTTGTCATAAAAATCAAATACAATCTCTGACAGAGGCATCTCATAAGTGAGTTCAAGTCTGTCAGATGTAATATAGTGCTGATTTATAAGCAATCCCCTTTTATCAAGACATAACTTCATTATAGGCCCGTAAAACTCTGATTTTGAAATTACCTGTGCCCTGATATAAGGCTCCTCTATCCTGTCAATCAATGTTGCGGCTGGCAGGCCGGAAGGATTGTGGACATCAACGACACTGCCCTGTGTCGTATATACTTTATATGAAACGTTAGGGACTGTAGTTATGACATCCATGCCGAACTCCCTGTACAGTCTTTCCTGGACGATTTCCAAATGAAGCAAGCCAAGGAATCCGCATCTGAAACCAAATCCCAGAGCAAGTGACGACTCCGGCTCGAAAACTAGTGACGCATCATTCAGCTGTAATTTCTCTATGGATGAGCGCAACTCTTCATACTGGTCGGTCTCCACGGGATACACTCCTGCAAAAAGCATAGGCTTCACCTCCTCAAACCCGGCAATAGCCTGTGAACAAGGACGTTCTACATGTGTAATAGTATCTCCGACTTTAACTTCAGCTGCCGTCTTGATTCCGGATATGATATATCCCACACTTCCGCACGGAATCTCTTTTCTCGGATCAAGTTTCATCTTCAGCACTCCGATTTCATCAGCCTCATACTCTTTTCCTGTATTGAAGAACTTAACTTTCTCGCCAGTCTTTATCGTACCGTTGACAACCTTGAAATATGCGATGATACCTCTGAAAGAATTGAAAACAGAGTCAAAGATAAGGGCCTGAAGAGGAGCCTCCGGATCTCCGGAAGGCGCAGGTATTCTCTCCACAATCGCATCAAGAATGTCGCGCACACCTTCTCCTGTCTTTCCTGAAGCACAAAGAATCTCTTCATGCTTGCAACCCAGCAAATCAACTACCTGATCTGAAACTACATCAACCATTGCTGAATCCATGTCTATCTTATTAAGGACAGGGATTATTTCAAGGTTATGTTCAATCGCCAGGTATAAATTTGAAATAGTCTGAGCCTGAATACCTTGTGTAGCATCTACTATCAGCAAGGCTCCTTCACAAGAAGCAATCGCACGCGATACTTCATAAGAAAAGTCAACGTGTCCCGGGGTATCAATCAGGTTCAGGACATATTTTTCTCCTTTGTAAATATAGTCCATCTGGATTGCATGGCTCTTGATGGTAATTCCCTTTTCCTTTTCAAGATCCATCGAATCCAGCACCTGCGACTCCATATCGCGGGAACTGAGAGTGTCTGTTATTTCGATCATCCTGTCAGCCAATGTGCTTTTACCGTGATCGATATGCGCTATGATACAAAAGTTTCTGGTGTTCTTCATCACACTTATATATAATGACAAAATATCTTGCAAAGATAAGCAGAAATTTCAAAACAGATTCCACTCTGGAAAGCGAACATCAGACCATATCACCAACAATACTATATTTTACAAACAAAAACATATTTTCGAAAAGAAGTGAAACAAATCGAAAAGAAAAGAAAAATATTACAATGCATTAGGAATCAAATACAAAACTCTTGCCACCAATTGTCTCAAGAAAAAACTATTTTCAATTTATCAGGAAATCTTCTTTATTTACATATATTTTAATTATTTTTGTCGGGATTGGCATTAATTGACAACTAATTCACAACAAAATTATACAATGGCAACAACTGACGAATTGAAAAAAATCGCCTCACAAGTGAGGAGAGACATCATCAGGATGGTATCGGCAGCTAAATCCGGCCACCCGGGAGGCTCAATGAGCAGCGCTGATTTTCTTACAGCACTTTATTTTGGCGGAATTATGAAACACGACCCGGCTACCTGGACACGCAGCGGAAAAGGTCAGGACATATTCATATTGTCCGCAGGACACCTGACTCCTGTATATTACTCTCTTCTGGCGCGTGCAGGCTATTTTCCGATATCAGAACTTGCAACCTTCAGAAAATTCGGATCAAGACTCCAGGGACACCCGTCAATAGAAAGAGGGCTTCCGGGAGTGTTCCAGGCATCAGGATCGCTTGGACAGGGCCTTTCGGCAGCCGCAGGGGCTGCTCTTGCAAAAAAGATGGACAAAGAACCTGAAAATGTCTATGTTCTTGCAGGAGACGGAGAAAGCGAAGAAGGACAGATATGGGAAGCAGCAATGTTTGCCGCACACCATAAGCTGGATAACCTGATCGCAATGACAGACTGGAACAGACAGCAGATTGACGGAAATATAGAGGATGTTGCCGGTGTAGGAGACCTTAAAGCAAAGTGGGAATCATTCGGCTGGACTGTCATATCATGCGACGGACACTGCTTCGACAGCATACTTGACGCATTCAGGCAGGCAAAGGAGCAGACAGGCAAAGGAAAGCCTGTAATGATCCTTATGAACAGCGACATGGGACACGGCGTTGATTTTATGGCAGGCACACACAAATGGCATGGAAAGGCCCCTTCTGCAGAACAATGCGCCGAAGCACTTTCGCAGCTTGAAGAAACACTCGGAGATTTTTAATTTTGTAAAAGAAAGATTGCAATGAAAAAATATACAGATACAGGCAAAAAAGACACTCGCAGCGGTTTCGGAGCAGGCCTTTATGAAGCAGGAAAACGCCATCCTGAAGTAGTGGCAATGACTGCCGACCTGATAGGCTCTGTAAAAATGGAAAATTTCATCAAAGATTTTCCAGAGAGATTTGTTCAATGCGGAATCGCAGAAGCAAATATGATAGGAGCGGCAGCAGGAATAGCACTTACCGGAAAAACTGTCTTCGCCGCATCATTTGCAGAGTTCGTAACAGGCAGAGTATATGACCAGATCCGACAGGAAGTATCTTACGGTCATACAAATGTGAAAATCGCCGCTTCACATGCGGGAATCACTCTTGGAGAAGACGGCGCCACACACCAGACAATGGAAGACATTGCCCTGATGCGCGCTCTGCCTGGAATGGTCGTTATCAATCCTTGCGACTACAACCAGACAAAAGCTGCGACAATTGCAGCAGCTGAATATGACGGACCTGTATATCTCAGGTTCGGCAGACCGGCCGTTCCTAATTTTACACCTGAAGACCAGAAGTTCGAAATAGGAAAGGCCATTATGATGAACGAGGGAAAAGACGTGACTATCATCGCCACTGGACACCTTGTATGGGAAGCGCTCAAAGCTGCAGAGATACTTGAGTCAGAAGGCATTTCCGCAGAAGTGATAGATATTGCTACAATCAAGCCTCTTGATACAGAAGCAATAGTAAAATCCGCAGCAAAGACAAGGGCGGTTGTTTGTGCAGAAGAGCATAATATGGCAGGCGGCCTCGGAGAACTCGTTGCCGGAGCGCTGGCAGCCGAACTTCCTACACCGATAGAGTACATAAACGGCAGGGACAAATTTGGACAAAGCGGTACCCCAGCAGAGCTGATGGCCGCATACGGACTTGATGCCGAGCACATTGCCGATGCAGCAAAAAAGGCTATAACAAGAAAATAAGAGTCAATGTCTGATCGGGAGATAATGGAAATCTACCGTAGCGGTGCTCAAGAACAGGCGTTCAACCTTATTGTAAAAAAATATGGAGAACGACTTTATTGGCATATCCGAAGATTTACCTGCTCCCATGAAGATACAGACGACCTGCTGCAGGAGACTTTTACTAAAATATGGACCGCGCTTCCTTCTTTCAGGGAGGATGCGCGGCTTTTTACATGGATATACAGGATTGCAACAAATGAATCTCTTAATTATTTAAGAAAGAGAAAAAACAGGTTACTGTTTTCTTCAGGCAACATTATTGAAGATATGGAAAAAAGGATTGACTCAGATCCGTACTTCAACGGAAATGAGCTTCAGCGCATCCTTATGAAGTCCATACAAAAACTTCCAGACAAGCAAAAAACCGTATTCACAATGAGGTATTTTGACGAACTGAGTTACGATGAGATTTCTGAAATTACAGGAAACTCTGTCGGCTCACTGAAAGCTTCATATCACCTTGCCTACAAAAAAATCAAATCTGCCATTGAAAACGGCCAGTAAAATCATGAAATAAAATCCTGAAAAGTTTCAAACAGCCTCTTAACTTTTGCCATGCTGACGTGTCAAAATAAAAGTTGCAGGAAGAGTCCTTTTGTGGAATTAAAGAATTAAACGATGGACATATTACAGACAGATAAAAACCTGAGAAGAATGCCGTACAAGCTTCCGGAAGGTTACTTTTCAGACTTGACTGAGCAGCTTGCCAAACAACGTCATGAAAATCCTGTGGAAGCGGCAGTACCGAGAACTCTATGGCAGATTCTCGCACCATATGCGGCTATGGCAGCAATGTTCACAATCATAGCGCTGGGAGGAAAAGCCCTTGCAGAGATGACCGGCCATCAGAAAGGGTGGACTGAAAAAGATGAATTTATCTATACTGAACTCATGCCCGTAACGGGATCTTCCGACCAGTTTTACGGCTTGAGAGACAGCGAATACATAGCTGAAGCAGAGCCGTCAGACAACGATATAGTAGAATATCTCATTTATTCCGGAGTTTCAATAGAAGAAATAAACATTGATGATTATGAATAAATTACGCAACACTATCCTATATTCTGCACTTCTGATGCTCGCGTCATTACCGCTTTATTCCCAGCCCAAAAATGATGACAGCAAAGGATGGAAAGACAGGATAATGAGTGAAAAAATCGCTTTTCTCACTACAGAGGCTAATATAACTCCTGAAGAGGCTCAGAAATTCTGGCCGGTATATAATCAGATATGGGAAGAACGATGGGCATCACGCCGCGACGTCATGGACAGTTTCAGGAAACTGGACACCGCTATCAAAGAAAACAAGAGTTCCAAAGAAATTTCCAAACTGCTGGACATTTATCTTTCCAAGATCGACATTATGAATGAAAATGACAAAAGGGCCGCAGAAAAATTCAAGCAGATACTCCCTACTGAAAAAGTCGCGAAAATATATGTCTCAGAAGAAAAGTTCAGACGACAGCAGATTCACAAACTGCATCATAAAGACCAGAAGGAAAACGGGAAATAGACACGGTGGCCTGTTCATATCATAACATGAACACATTTAAAACAGATAAAAATCTGATGTAAGGCTGATATACTCATCTGTATATCGGCCATTTTCTTGCATGATAAGCTGTTCCTCAGCAGGATAAGATATTCTTTCTCGTGAAAACTCGGCAACTATCCTGCGTGGCTGTTTGGCAGCGACAGTCTTTATCCGGACAATTCTATAAATGAAAAGTCCGCACATTCTGGCATAACGGGTCAATTCGTTCTCTAACTCAGATGGCAGAATAAGAGACAACCTTCCGCACACCGAAAGCCTCTTTGCCGCAAAAGACACGATTTCCCTATAAGACATGCTTTCGCAGTGCCTTGCCTCCCGTCTTCTCAAGTCCGGAGATTTGAGTTCACCTTCAAAATAAGGCGGATTGGAGAAAATATGATCAAAACTTCCGGGAGCACAGGTCTCAAACGTTTGCATAGTGTCATCCGAAACCTTATCTTCTTCCGGAAAGAAAGGCATGAGAGCATAATCTGTCAGGGAAACATTAACAGCCACCAAGGATGAAGACCATGGCGATCTCCTGAAATTTGCTGCAGCTTCCTCCGCAGATGGGCTATCTATATCAATGGCAACTATCCTGGTACTACACTCCGATATTCCTGAAGTCCCGGCCAAGTCGAAATAACGCTGCGCTGCCATTAAAGCAACAGTTCCTGTCCCTGTACCTAAATCCAAAGCATATCTGTCAGCATCTGAAACCGTCATAAGTGCACCCAACAGCACACCATCCGTATTGACCTTCATTGCCGAACGCTCGTTAATAACAGAGAATCTCTTGAATCTGAATTCACTCATATTTTATTCCGCTGCACCAAAATAAGACAGGTCCTCATTCTCCACGAAAAGACCATCTTTCATAAACAATGATCTGTCACACATTTCAGCAAGTGATGGATCGTGAGTGACCACGACAATTGTCTGTCCGTACTTATCTCTCAAAGAAAAAAACAGTCTGTGCAAATCTTCTTTTGTGCGGCTGTCCAGATTTCCGGATGGCTCGTCTGCAAAAAGTACAGCCGGTTTATTGACCAAAGCCCTCGCTATAGCCACTCTTTGTTGTTCTCCTCCTGAAAGTTCAGATGGTTTATGCGAAATTCTGGCTTCAAGGCCAAGATCGGACAAAAGGTTAAAAGACGCTGTCTTCGCCTCTTTTTCTGAACGGCCGGCAATCAGTGCTGGTATCATAACATTTTCTATCGCTGTAAATTCTGGAAGAAGATGATGAAACTGAAAAACGAAGCCGATTTTTTTATTTCTGAATGAAGAAAGAGCCTTCTGGCCAAGGCGCGAAACATCGGTGCCATCTATTTCAAGGGTTCCGCAATCCGGAGATGACAATGTACCCAATATCTGGAGGAGGGTTGACTTACCTGCCCCCGAAGCACCCATAATGGAAACAACCTCTGATTTTTCCACCTTCAAGTCAATACCTTTCAGTACTTTAAGTGTTCCGAAAGACTTTTCTATACCTTTCGCTTCTATCATCTTTTACATATTATATGACCAAGAACATAATCCGCCCGGAATATATTTTCCGAAATTAGAAGCCTATTTAATATTTTACTATATATATCAAAAAGGACCTTATCAGGTAGTAAAGGTAGCATTAAAAAACTTTCGCATAAAATTTTTGTAAAAAAATCTCAAAAAAATTTGCTCTTTTAAAAAAAGGCTGTATCTTTGCAGTCCAATTCGAAAGAAACGGAAAACACACGGGGTGTGGCGCAGTTGGCTAGCGCATCTGGTTTGGGACCAGAGGGTCCTGTGTTCGAGTCACAGTACCCCGACTTTAAAGAGACTGACATTAACGTCAGTCTCTTTTTCTTTTACAGACACCTGTAAAAATATAATTTTGCGCCCTGTTTTCACAGCCCGCAATGATCTCCAAAATATACAATATGAAACTCAGAAAGCCGGATTCCAAAATATTCATACTTCTGTTCCTAGGCACACTAAGTGCATTCGGACCATTCGTAATGGATATGTACCTTCCCACTCTGCCTGAAATGACAGATTACTTCAGTACGACATCAAGTGCCGTACAGCTAGGTCTTACAACCAGCATGATAGGACTGGCCATCGGACAAATGCTTTTCGGTCCGTTAAGTGACAGGTTTGGCAGACGAAAACCCCTGATAGCTGCCATGTCTCTGTTTATCATATCTACATTAGGCTGTATTTATGCAGGC
>CALADR010000099.1 GCA_937890845.1 uncultured Bacteroidales bacterium
GGCGCCATAAATGCCATTACCGGAGATACTTCCCAAGATGGATTGTAACCGGCTGCTCCGACCTGTCTTCCATTCACATCTGTAGATGAATACCTGAAGTTTGCATTGGCAGACACATCATCAGACCGCCATGCGCAATCAAGTGAAAGATAAAGCATATTATAACCCGTATATCCCAACGCAGCAGCATAGTCTCCAGACATATCCGGACTGGCTGAAACTATGGCGAACATCGGAGCATTCGCATAATTTCTGTAACCGGCCCTTAAATCATAATCAAACCTCGAAGCAATATTTCCCTTCAGACCTATTGCAGCAGATATTCTCTCGACAGTATTGTCAAGCAAAGGAAGCACACCGGAATACATAGGATGGATAAAATGGCTTACTGAAATCAGGTCCGAATATTTTCCTGTCCTGTCTCCGCCTCCTGCCTGTGCATAAATATCCATGTGATCCTTCACAAGGTCAAAACCTACTTTCACATCAGGATATATGTACTGCCCTTTTGTAAATTTCTGTTCCTGCGATATCGAAGAAGTGTCACCTCCGTTGAAAAGCAGGGAAAAACATACCCCGGCACTCAAGTTCCAGCGTCCTTTCTCAAGCACATACCTAGGAGTTACGGCAAAGCGTCCGGCGGAGTGTCCATATAAAGCATCATAAGCAGCCACATTGGCGTCAATGTCTATAAGAACCTTGTGACTCCGAGATAAAACAGGGCCAAGGGATGCTCCAAAACCTATATTATGCTCTACAAGATACTGTTTTCCAATAACAGGAAGCTTGTAATCCAGTTTGTCTTCACCATATCTGTAATCAAATGCTATATCATACATGAAATAACGCTCTCTGTCACTTAACGACCTCACGCGCACGTTTGCATCCAGAGCGTCATATCCTCTTCTGAGCAGGGAATCCTTCGTAGCAAGGCCATAATATCCTATATCAAAAGAGAAAACTCCTTTTTTCCAGTCAGTACGGCCATTGATACCGGCTCTTGTCAACAAATCATACCCTTTCCATGCTATACGGTCCCCTCCATCAATTGCAGATTTATTCCGGAAATCCAGAATACCTGTCGGGCTATCCGATTCTACCATATAACCGATATTCCTATATCCTCCGACATAAGAACGGTGCATAGCATAAATACTCATCCTGAACTTTCCCTGAAGGTCCGGCGACCACACGAAATCAAATAAAGGATGCAGAGGATAACCTGCACCTGCCTTAAGGAAAAGCCTTCTGCCGGACCATGCATTAGGCTGGGGCTTCATATCAAGCACATACGGTTTGAATTCATATGTTCCATTATATGGACTTTCAAACACCGAGTAATCAAAATCCAAGTCAAAATGCGTGACACTGTCCGGCACCTGCATTCCAAGCATCGGTTTATGAACTTCCATCAGAGTGGCCTTGAATGTTCTGGTCACTTCAACAGTCGGATCCAGATTCTGTCCGTAAGCCGCTGCAGGCAGCAGCAGCATCAAAAGCTTCAATATTTTATTGCTGAACATATTCATCTGCTGTATTTTTCATCATTTCTTCAATTTTGGACAGTCTTATTTTAACATTGTCCAATACATCGTCTCCGCCAGACTGAGGCTTGTAACCGCCTGCAATACTTTCAAATGTAGCCTTTGCCTGTTCCAGCTCACCTTTCTCAACAAAAGCATCACCCAATACAATAAATGATTTTGCAAGCCAATAAGTCTGTCCGCTACCAGCATCAGAGAAGCTGTAAACCTTACTCTCCACCTCGTCAAACTCACCTCTGTCGTAGCAATCCTGAATAATAAGCCAGGCCGCCTCTGCTCCCTCCGGACAATACAAATCTGTTGAAAGACTGTCCAATATGGCAAAAGCTTCCGATCTTCTGCTAGTCGCCAAATAAGATTTTGCCCTTATATAGTCTGCCTCCTTAATGACATCTTCGACAGTCCTGCCGTCTTTTCTGACATCAGATGCGAATGTCAATGCCTCTTCATAGTGACGGGCCCTGTATGCAGAACGCATCATACCAAGAAGTGCGGAATACTTGTTATTCTCAAGCAATGCGGAACTGAATAGTGCCGAATAACCACCCAAAGCGTCTTCATACCGCTGCAGTTCATATGATACAGTTGCAAAATTAAGCATTGAAATCTCTCTGAAAGAGCCTTCGCCATTCTCCACTACCTTAGCATAATAATCGCAGGCTTTCTCTCTCTGTCCCAAATTTCTATAACATTCCGCCATATAGAAATCAGCCTGTATATTTTTATGCCCCATAGGATACTTATCCTTATAGGACTGCAGTGATACCAGAGCTTTCTGGTAATTTTCAGAAAGATAAATCTGCTCAGCCGCATTGAAAATCATCATTTCCTTTTCATCTTCAGACTTGATGTCAGACTTGCCTATCCGGTCAATATACGACAGGTATTCTTCCGGCTTGTTTAAAGACTGGTAAATCGACTCTACTGCCAGGAGAGCATCATCCGCATAACCTGAAAGAGGAAAGTTCTCAACAACATTCTTATAATAGCCCAAAGCCTTGTCAACTTCGGAAGAATTCCTGCAAATCATACCAAGCTCAATCATCGCCCTCGCAATATACGTGCTGTCCCTGACAGTACCTATGAGACGGTCGAAGCACCCTGCAGCCTTGTCATTTTCTTCCGTAAGGACATAAGACCGCCCGAGTTCGAATAACGCTTCAGGATAAAACTGGGATGAAGGAGAGGCCTTTCCTACATTTTCCAAAAGACTTATTTTCTTATCCATGCTGCCTTCAAGCCCGTATGAC
Organism: uncultured Bacteroidales bacterium; assembly: GCA_937890845.1. GTDB lineage: Bacteria > Bacteroidota > Bacteroidia > Bacteroidales > UBA932 > Cryptobacteroides. The sequence continues at coordinate 2,795 of CALADR010000099.1, forward strand.
ATGGCTGCCTGATAATATGGATAAATATCATTCACATCATAATAGTCCTTCATTACCTTGCTATAAGCGGCAGCGGCGCCTGCGTAGTCAGAAAGCATATAGCGGCAGTCCGCATACCTGACAAGCGCTTCTTTCCTGTAAATGGCCGAACCACCTAAAAGATAATCATTAAACCATTTGGCCGAAGACACATAGTCACCTTGCTTGAAATAACAATATGCAATATTGTATGGTATCAAATACCCTTCTTTCATGCCGTAAAGCGCTGAAATGTTATATAGTTCACCATACAGCGAAAGCGCTTCCTCAAACTGGTCATTACGATAATGAGACTCGGCTATCCAGAACCTGGCCATCTGGTTGAACATTGTTCTCTTGTCTGAATACCATGCCGCAGCCTTAAGGTATGGGATTGCATCTCTATATGAACCGTCTGATATCAGTTGCTCAGCCCTGAGGTAATTGGCTTTCATATAGTTTGACTTCATCTTGCCATCAAGATTATCTATTTTCCCATAGGCGTCGATAGCTGTTTCATAATCATGTCCGTACAAAGCGGCAACTGCTATATATGCATTAATCCTTTCCCCTTTGTCTACATCTGAATACTTTTTAAGATAATCATTGAAGACAGAAGTATCATTATTGAGATCAAAGGCAAGTTTTGCATAATTGAAATATGCATCTTCGGATATATCAGGATTATATCCGACTTCCGCCGCTCCCTTGAAGGCTTCCATCGCAGCCACCTTGTTTCTAGTCTGTATATAACTGTAGCCCAAATGATAATTGGCAAGCTGTCCAAGAGAATCTGTCCTGTCAGTCATCATTGAATAATTGTCTATTGCGCCCTGATAATCATCTACAGCATAAAGGACTGACCCAGCATAGAAATAATCGCTGCGAGACTTTATTTCCGAAGATTCCTTGTTCATATCGAACCAATACCTTGCCTTGTCTGCATCACCTAGAACTAGCCATGACTCTGATATAAGGCGGATTACATGCGAGCGCCTTTCCTGAGGGACTTTTTCCACAAGGGCAGGAGCCTCCTCACAGACAGTCTTATAATTTTCAAGCATGAAATTGCTTTCAATTATATAATAGTCTGACATGGCGGTAAAGCGGCTGTCCTTTGCCGCCTTCTCAAACCACCCTATAGCTTCGGTAAAATTCTTCTGCCGGTAATATATATATCCCATGGCGTACCTTGCCGGAGACGTATAGTCCGAATATGTCCTTTTTTCCAAAGACGAGAACCTC
>CALADR010000100.1 GCA_937890845.1 uncultured Bacteroidales bacterium
CTTTATCTGACAGCACCTGCAGATGGAGTCATTTCTGCAAGATTCCCTAAAGCTGGAGAATTGGTGGGACAAGGATCACCTATTATGGCTGTAACCGACCTGAATGACGTATGGTTCACATTCAGTATCCGAGAAGATATGCTCAACGGCCTGAAAACCGGAGATGTACTGACCGTTACAATTCCTGCACTTGGAGATGCCAAGTACAAAACTACTGTAAACTACATCAGCGTACTTGAATCATACGCGACATGGAGGGCCTCCAAAGATACCGGAAGCTATGATGCCAAGACTTTTGAAGTAAGAAGCGTTCCTCAGACCAAAATCGAAGGCCTGAGACCAGGAATGACAGCCATTGTAACTGAAATGAAATGAAATTGCAGAAACACATATTCGCAGTAATTGTCAGGGAATTGAGGCTGATGCGCCACAGACCCATCTACCTGCTGGCATCAGTGGGAGTGATGGCTTTCTGCACAGTATTCTTCCTGTCATTTCTGTCAGAAGGTCTGCCTCAGGATCTGCCAATAGGAATAATAGACAATGACAATTCGTCACTGTCCAGGAATATGTCCAGACAGATTGATGCGACACAGCTTGGAAAAACCATAAAATTTGACAATTACAGGGAGGCCAGAGAGGCACTCCAGAAAGGGGAAATCAACGCTTTCTGCATAATGCCGGACAATATGTACAATGATGTACTTTCCGGCAGGCAGCCTGTGCTGACTTTCTATGTCAACTCTCTATACTTCGTAGGAGGTGCTCTTGCATACAAGGACTTGCTCACAATGGCCAATCTTGCAAGCGGTGCCGTACAGCGCGAAGTACTAAGTGCAAAAGGAATGAGCGGGAATGCCATAATGGGGCAGATTCAGCCTATTCTTATAGACTCGCACCAGATAGGAAATACAGAAACAGACTATAATGTCTATCTGACAAATGTCCTTCTTCCAGGTATTCTGGAATTGATAATAATTCTGGTGACTGTATATTCATTGGGCGCAGAACTCAAATACGGAACATCACGCCACCTGCTAGCAAAAGCCGGAGGCTCTATGGTCACAGCAATTACCGGAAAGCTTATACCATATACGGCATTGTTTACTATCCTCGGAGTAACAAGCAACTTGATATTGTATCATTGGGCCGGATTTCCGATGGCCGGTTCTATCTGGAATATGTTCATAGGAACCTTCCTGATGGTACTTGCCTGCGAGTCTGTAGCAGTGTTCATAATAGGGACGCTGCCAGTGCTCAGGGTAGCGATAAGTATTGCGGCAATATACAGTGTCTTGGGATTTTCTCTTGCCGGTTTTACATTCCCTATAGAATCAATGCCGGCATACGTACAGGGACTTGCCGCAGCATTCCCTCTAAGACACTACTACCTGTTCTATGTACAGGAAGCCATTTTTGCGAGTGGATTTGAAGGGTGGTATATGCAGGCAGTATATATGCTGCTGTTCATGTTCCTGCCGTTGTTTGTCATAAACAGGCTGTACAAAGCCTACTATTACCAGAATTTTCCTAGAAAATGAGAAAGAATAAAACATATACCGGACAATGGCTCGCTGACTGGTTCTCAATATTTGCAAGTGAACTCAAGCACATATTTACAGACAGCGGAGTTATGATTATATTTTTCCTTGCCGGACTTGCATATCCCCTTATTTACAGCATTGTATACCATAACGGGACTGTAGATGACATGCCAGTAGCTGTAGTGGATAACTCGGCAAGCGCAGAAAGCCGGCAATTCATTAGAGAACTTGATGCGACCAGGGAAGTTGCCATAGCATATAAATGTATCGATATGGCAGAAGCCGAAAAACTTATGCAAGAGAGAAAAGTCAAGGGAATAGTAATGTTCCCTGCAGACTTCGCAGACAAACTGGCAGCAATGGAACAGTCAAGCGTATCTACATATGCAGATATGAGCAGTTTCCTGTACTACAAGAACCTGCTTATGGCCACAAACCACGTTATG
>CALADR010000101.1 GCA_937890845.1 uncultured Bacteroidales bacterium
ACCGGAACGACTCCGATTCCCGCCCGGAAATCTCTTCCTAAAAATAGAGAAATCACATCTATATATAAAATGACACCTAGGAAAATCAAGCCGCAAAATGCAACAAAGTATTCCATAACCTGTGCATAAAGTTCTTTATTATCCTTCTTCCCTGCCCTTTGAAAGAAAAACGGCTCTGCTGCAAAACGGAACATCTGCACAAACAACGACATAATTACAGCCAGTTTGGTCGCAGCCTGAAAAATACCAAGACTTGATCTCCAGTTCTCAGCTCCTGTATCAAAATAGCGAAAAAGTATCCTGTCAAGAAAATCGTTTACTATACCAGGAAGCGCAGCCACCATAAGAGGAAGGGAATATGCAAGCATCTGGCGCAGCAGTTTTCTGTCAAAAGTATAGGTAAACTTCAGAAAATCAGGCAGGAAAAGAAGTGCACAGAGAATACAGCTGAGCAGTATGGCGAAAATTACATAACTGAAATCAGGAGAAGCAGATACAAGATTCAACATCCACACATCCGAAGCAGTCAGGTCCGATACAGTCTTACCTGCTCTTTCCGCAATTCTTGCACAATATGAAGGGAACCAGAAAAACAGAAAAAGATTGGAACCTGTCTCAGTAAGAATCTTTACCGTCTTTATCAGTGCGAACTTCAATGCCTTATGCTCCTGTCTGAGCTTTGCAAACAGAATAGCCGTCATACTGTCAAGGAAAAGGATTCCTCCCATATATATAAAACAACTCTCATAGCCGGCATAGCCCATCATTGAAGCAATGGGACTTGCAAAGAGTATCATTGCAGCAAGAAACAAAGAATTGATTCCAAATACAGAAGCCAACGCATTGGAATATACTTTGTTTGGATCTACTCCTTTCTTATTGGCAAAACGGAAAGATCCTGTTTCCATTCCGAATACCAGCAGGACCTGAAGCACTGCTATATATGCCATGAATTCCGTAACAACACCATAGCTCTCCGTAGTAAGAAGGCGGGTATAAATCGGAACAAAAAAGAAATTTATGATTCGGGCGAGTATGGTACTCAAGCCATATATGGCGGTCTCCCCCGCCAGCTGTTTTATCGGATTTCCCATAATAGTCGCAAATTTAATAAATTTGCCCGGAAGCTATTTTTATTTTGCCATTATAAATTTTATGCGGTATTTTTGATGGTGCTTTAAAATATAAGAAACATGAAAAAAATCGCAATCAGGCTCATGTGCTTCCTTGGAGCAGCCGCTATGACGGCAGCATGTACATGCTCAGGGCCAAAACAGGAACAGGTAAAAGAAAAGGAGAAAACAATGACATTTGACACAGCAAAACTTTCAGAAGAACCGGTAATGGTCATTACTACTGACCTGGGAGAAATCAAGGTGAAACTTTACAAGGATACACCAAAACACAGGGACAATTTCGTAAAACTCGCTTCAGAGGGATTTTTCGACGGCCTTCTGTTCCACCGTGTAATCAACGGTTTCATGATTCAGGCAGGCGACCCTCTCACAAAAGATCCTGCAAAAGCAGGACAATATGGCACAGGCGGCCCTGGCTATACTATTCCTGCAGAATTCGTCCCTGAGCACAAGCATATAAAAGGCGCTTTGGCTGCTGCCCGCAGGGGTGACGCTGCAAACCCTATGAGGGAGTCTTCAGGTTCACAGTTCTACATTGTTCAGGATCCTATGACTTGTGCACAACTTGACGGCCAATATACAGTATTCGGTGAAACTGTTTCAGGCTTTGATGTAATAGACAGCATCGCTGCTGTTCAGACTGACGGAAGAGACCGTCCTGTAAAAGACATACATATCATTTCCATCCGTCCTGAACAATCACAGCAGACAGATTCTGTAGCAGAAACAGACACAACAAAGGCTGAATAATGATTCCAAAGCATTTGAGCCACATATTCATTGACGCAGATGACACTCTGTGGGAAAATGAAATATACTTCAGAGAAGCAAAGCACAAGTTCGCTTTGCTTCTTTCTTCTTACGCACAGGAAAACATCGTTATGGAAACATTTGACAGATGGCAGGAAGAAAACATACCTGTCTATGGCTACGGTTCCAAGACGTGTCTGATAGGCTTTTTGGATACAGCGGCAGAAATATGCGGATGCATCCCAAAGGAAATGTATCTGAATTTGAAATCCATTACGGAAAACATTCTCACACATGACCTTGTCATCCTGGACGGAGTAACAGAAACACTGGATACACTCTGCAGAAAATACAGACTTATAGTAGCGACTAAAGGAGAGCAGATGGAACAGAAATCCAAGTTCTACAAATCCGGTCTGGCAAAATACTTTACGGATATAGAAGTTATGGACAATAAAGATGAATCTCATTATGCAGCTCTTGCTGGAAAGTACTCCATACTTCCTGAAAATCTTCTTATGATAGGCAATTCCGTAAAATCAGACATTGCTCCTGTCGTAGCTCTGGGAGGAACTGCTGTTTTAGTCCCTCACGATATGGTATGGGAACACGAAATTATGGATATGCCCGTGTCAAAAAGGGCAATTGAGGTGGAAAATATCAAAAAAATAACTGATCTCCTCATTTAGTGTCATATTTTCACTTGAAAAGTAAATTTGGCACAAGTATTGCTATAACTTTAAATCGAATAGTTTTTTCATAGGTTAAGTTTTAGGTTAGAATTGCGCCGCCCCTGCGATGTGAATTGCGGGGGCGGTATCTTTTACAGATATACTATGATGTAATACATCATCACCCCGCAAAGCACCAGCTTAAGGCCGGTTCCGGCCAGGAAGCCAAGAAATGAACCGAAAGCAGACTTCAAGGCATCCCCAGTACTCTTGCGTGCATAATACAACTCTGCAAGAAAAGCTCCGAGAAAAGAGCCAAGAATCATTCCTACAGGAGGAACTACAAATAATCCGAATACAAGCCCTGCCATAGCACCCCTTCCTGCATACTTTGTCCCACCTCTTAAAATAAAGAGGGACAATATAGTCAAGAATGCTGACAACTACAGTTGCTCCGAACATTATTAGCAGAAGTGTCAGGGACATATTCTCCCCTGCTCTGTTTGTTCCTCCCCATAAATACAGAAGCAACATCCCGACCCAAGTCAGAGGAGGACCGGGAAGTGCTGGAAGAATGCTGCCGATAATACCTATGACACCGACAAGTACTGCCAAAATTCCTATTACAATTTCCATTATTCTGACGCCATTGCCGCTTCTACTTCATCAGCATAAATCGGAAGTCTGTGAGGTCCGAGCCTCCTGCATCCTTCTTCTGTAATCAGAAGGTCATCTTCAAGACGTATTCCACCGAAGTCAAGATATTCACCAAGTTTTTCATAATTGACAAAACCTTTGTCTGTTCCTTCTTCTTTCCATTTGGAAATAAGTG
>CALADR010000102.1 GCA_937890845.1 uncultured Bacteroidales bacterium
AGATGGATATCCATAAGGATTATCTGGAGTTCCTGCTGAAGTACAAGAAAGATATATCGTCTCTTAAAATAGCGATGGATGTATCTAACGGTATGGCTTCGCTTTATGTAAAAGAAATATTCGGAGAAACCCCTGAATATATATTCGACACTCTCGATGGAAGGTTCCCTAATCATGAACCTAATCCTTTGATTCCGTCAAATGTGGCCGCTCTCAAGGATCTGGTCATGAAAACAGGTGCCGACATAGGTGTAATATATGACGGAGATGCAGACAGGGTAATGTTTGTAGATGAAAATGGAAGGTTCATATCACCGGATCTGATGATTGCGGTTCTCGGTCATTATTTCCTTGAGGAAAGAGGAGAGAAAGGCATTGTCCTTCAAGATATCAGAAGTTCTAAGGCAGTTGGGGAATATCTTGCCCCGATGGGTGCGGAAATGAGGACATGGAAAGTGGGTAGGGCATTTGCCGCACACAAACTGCGTGAACTTGACGGTGTCTATGGTGGCGAACTCGCAGGACACTATTATTTCAGGGACTTTTTCTATTCTGACAGCGGACTTTTGGCTTCTATATTGATACTTAATGTAGTAGCTGAAATGAAACAAAAAGGAGTGTCATTGAGCCAGTTGATAGGACGCATAGAAAAGTACCAGAATTCCGGCGAAATAAACTTCAGAATTGAGGACAAGAAAGGGGCAATGGATGCCATAAGGGATTATTTTATGAATGGAGAGCAATCTACCGCTTATATGGATTTTGACGGATACAGGGTCGAGTTTCCTCAGTGGTGGTTTAATATAAGGCCTTCGAATACAGAACCTTATCTCAGGTTTATCTGTGAGGCTTCTTCAAAGGAACTGCTTGACGAGAAGGTCAGCACAGTCAGGAAGATTCTCTCAGAACAGTTCGGAGCCAGATGATGTTTTTTAAAATGAAGATTCTTGCCGTTATAACGGCAGCTTTGATGCTGCCGTCTTTTCATTGCCTTGCCTGGGGTGACAGTGGCAGTCCGGCGTCAGGTAATTCTGTTTCTCCGGCAAATGGGGAAACCAATGTTTCTGATTCACTTTCGGTAAAAGAGACAGTCAGATCTGTCAAAGAGTTGGTCACAGCCTCTATGTCAAGGTCAGAAATGGAGCAGTTTGTGCCCCGCTATGCCTTTCAGCCGGTAAAGTCGCTTATTCCATCTGATGTTGATGCCATAGATACTCTTGATACTGTCAATGAACATATCAAGGTTATATTGTATAGCGACAACTCCTGGCAATATATGAAAGATCCGGACTATATGATGAAAGCTGATGTTTTCAAGGAGAATTGGGATGCTACAAGTCTGGATCCTTACAAGGTAAAATATGATAGTCTTCCGATTACATGGTCCATGTGGGTAGTTGACAGTCTCAGTCAGTACCATTGTCCATATATCGGTGACATACATCCTAGAGGTAAGTTCGGTATCCGGAGGGGGAGAAGACACCAGGGTGTTGATCTTCCTTTGCAGACAGGAACTCCGATATATGCTGCATTTGACGGTGAAGTCAGGATTTCAAGATATATGAGCGGATATGGCAATCTGGTGGTAATCAGACATCCGAATGGGATAGAGACATTCTATGGCCATCTCTCGAAAAGAAACGTGGAATCAGGAGATTGGGTGCGTGCAGGAGATGAAATAGGACTTGGCGGTTCTACCGGGCGCTCTACGGGGGCTCATCTGCATTTTGAAACACGATATAACGGATTTGCATTCGATCCCCAGTGGCTTATAGATTTCAAGTCTGGTGATTTGCGGCACAGGCTTTTTGTGCTGAAGCGAAAATACTTCAGCCCTTACAGTAATTACGAGCAGGATTTTGAGGATGAATTCCAGAATGAGGAAGAAGACCGCAAGGAAGAAGCAGAGAGGGCTGCGATGAGATTCCATACGGTGAAGTCAGGAGATACTTTGGGAAGAATCGCCATAAACAACGGTACAACAGTCAGTGCAATCTGCCGTCTCAACGGAATATCTTCAACGACAGTTCTTAAAATAGGCAGAAGGCTAAGGGTGAGATAGACCTTGGAATTTGGCGCGGTTGTTGTAGATCCGGCATTGGATTGTAAATTTAAAATATTCTAAACTAATAAAAGATGAAAAAAGTTTTTTTTGCAGCTCTGGCTGTTATACTGACGATTAGTTGTGCCAATGCCGGTAACAAGACGGCTGCTTCTGCTGATACCAAGACCGGTGAGAAGAATTCAAAGGTACTGTACTTACAAGTGCAGAGTACAAGGAAAAGGTGGAGGATTATTCTACAAAAGAGTGGAAATTTGAAGGAAAGAGACCGGCAGTCGTTGATTTTTATGCTGACTGGTGTCCTCCTTGCAAGAAACTGGCTCCTGTTATGGAAGAGGTAGCTGCTGAGTTTGATGGCAAGGTTGACTTTTACAAGGTCAATGTTGACAATGCCAAGGATGTGGCACGGGCATACGGCATATCCTCAATTCCTACAGTATTGTTCATTCCTGTAGATGGAGAGCCGGTACGTAATCTCGGCTTTATGACTAAAGAAGATTTCGTCTCCAAGGTCAATGCAAACTGCATGAAGTAACAGGTGTTAGCACAGATAGAAAAAACAGTCTGCTACGAGATAAAATTCCGTAGCAGACTGTTTTTCTGTAAAGAATTTTTCCACTGAGTGTAAATTAATTTTACACTTAGTGGTTTTTAATATTGACATATTGTTGATAGTCAGACTGATATGTGGCTTTGCATACTATTTGCTTAAAATGGCACGGTACAATTGCAGAGAGCAGTTGCTGTAAAGCTTATATGTATTATGAAGATTTATGCTGGCGAGTGTAAACAGCATATATACATGGATAGGTAAGTATGTCAGCCAATCGGAATCATTATCTTTGCAACCACAAACCTCTGATGAAATGGCAAACAAAAGCAAAGACGATCAGATTCGAGAGTTGAAAGCAGCCTTGAAACAGGCTCAGAAAAAAGCTGAGCTTGAAGAGCTTCGTGCAAAGGCCTACGACAAGATGATAACTCTTGCGGAGGAAAGTTTCAACATTCCGATAAGAAAAAAATCTGGCACCAAACAGTAAGTCATATTACCTGCCACATAAAGACAACGACTTTAGCGAAAATGCGCTTGAGTCACTAATAGTTGAAAAGGCTCGTGAGTATCGTAAAAGCAACCCGGGTTTGGTATGTGCAAAGCTTGGACCAACACTAGAGACCATATATCCTCTGGAAGCACTGGATATGGCTCTTTCCTGTATTGATCCTGAAACTGCAGCCAGGCTTATTCACCATTCTGACCGCGGCTGCCAGTACTGCAGCGGAGACTATGTCTCCAGACTCAAGCAATACGGCATATCAATTAGCATGAC
>CALADR010000103.1 GCA_937890845.1 uncultured Bacteroidales bacterium
ACTGGGCATGGCTGCTTATGACAAGGGTATTGCTCTTGCTGACGTGACTCAAATCTTTTTTGAGCCATTCCAGCTGTTCGTCAGTAACCTTATCAACATACGAAGTCGCACCTGTTCCGTCATTGGTATTGTAAATATTGTCCAGAACGACATAGTGCACATTACCAATATTGAAAGAATAATATGTAGGCCCCAGCGCAGCCTTGTATTTTACCACTGTCTCCGTATCACCTACAGGATATGCCCCCTTCTTTCCCATTTCATGGTCATGGTTTCCTATCGTATGGAATACAGCAAGATTTTCAAGCTGGGATATATCCATTACATAATTGTTGAACATGTATGAGTTCGTGTACCAGAAACTGTCAAATGTCATATCTCCTAAAGTAAGAGCATAGACAGGTACGTCTGTCTTTGCAGTAAGTCCGTTCACATCGGCAATGAAATCCTTGAACTGGAGCAAATCCCTGTTAGACCTGTTCGCAAGGTGCATATCCCCGAAGACAAGCATCCTGTGCCTGGTCTGGTCAGGCGACTTCTTCAACTCGAAATCAATTCTTTCAGTGACTTTATCCGGCTGAGTGAAATGCTTGAAAAATACAGGTATCGCACCAGTCCGGAAACATTCATATCCTGAAGGAACTGAAATAAATACATATCCGTGCCCCTTGTCCGAATCAAGATAGTAAAACCCGTTTGCATCAGTAACAGTAACCTGACATCCGTCACTTACAACAACTCCCTGTAACGGCTGCCCGCCGACATGAACGACACCCTTGACATTCTTTCCTTTGATATCAGGTACGTCTCCGTCAATGATAATAGCAATATATGTAGTCCCGAGCTTCTTTTTCTTTTCCCCTCGTTTCAAGATAATATTATAGGCACCGCTTTTCAAGTCATCCGGAATAACAAACGAAAACTTACTCTCGCTGACGATACTGACAGCGACATCTGTACTATATGAGGTACTTGAAATATTTATCAGGTCATCTTTTTCTATGCCTTTAGCCCAACATTCAACGGCATCACCGTTCTTTGCCACTATTTCAGACGGTATGGTAATACCTGAGATACCTAGGATATCAGCCTCTGATCCCTGATCTGAAATGTTATTCTTTGAACATCCTACAGGAAACAGCAGGACCAATGCTGCAAGTATTTTAATAAAATATCTCATATCAATATCCTATATTTTGCACAAGGTTAGGATTTGCATCAAGTTCTGCCTGAAGAATTGGCAAATGCAATCTTCTCGGGACATCGAATTCTCCCCTCACTTCTATCAGCCGGTCTTCTCTTTTTGCATTCACATCAATAACAGCTCTGCGATCCGGATCAGGTTCATTCATATCAACAGTACCGCAAGAGCGCAGCAAATCACCTGGAAGGACAGTTTCCGCCACCTTTCTGCCAGTCTTGTTTCCAGATGCATCATATTCATCCCAACGTACAATATCCTCATAGCGGAAGCCTTCTCCGGCAAGTTCAATTGTCCTTTCTCTGCGGACAAGTTCCCTGACTTCAGCCTGGGTATCATATCTGGACCTGTCAACAGCTATATGACCTCTTGTAATCCTTATTTTGTCCACAATATCCAGGGCTTCAGTAAGTTTGTTCAGTTCAGCATATGCTTCGGCTTCAGATATTAGCACTTCTCCATAGCGGAAAACTATAGGGCAAAGGCTGTCATCCCTCAATGAAACAGAATACTGTCCGGGACCAGGCCATGCGTATTTGGCAAAAATATATCCTGTTTTAGACGCATTGTCTGCAGCATTGTAATAATCAGCATTAGCCTTGCCTCCGATTGTCTTATCCAATGTATTGAGGATTCTATTCTTGTCATTCTTGCCTACCCAGTCAAGACCTGAATACAGAACTGTCTTTTTCAGTCTAGGATCCCTTCCGGCAAACGGATGCACCGGATCGTATCCGGACCCTTCATCAGTAATAAGCTTTCCGTTTTTCATTTCGAACATATTGACAAGATTGTCTGTCGGGACACATGTAGCCCAGCCTCCGTCAGCATTATTGAAATGACGTATTGCGCAATTATACTTGTAAGTTACAGCAACCTGTTCGTACGTAGCAATTATTTCCTTCGAATTCTGGCCTGCTATTGAAAACATTCCCAAAAAATCAGGATCAAGTTCATACTGGTTAAGAGCTTTGATTTTCTCCGCATTGTCAATTACAGCCTCCCAGTTTCCCCAATAAAGATTGAACCTTACAAGCATTGCCAGCACAGCCCCTTTAGCTATACGCCCCTTTGCAGCTGGTTTTTCATTGATATCAATTCCGGCATGAAAACCGGATGGCAGCAAATCGGTATCAGTATCCGGAACAAAATCCATAAGTACGGCATCTCCATACCAGTTGGACAACAATGCGTGGCTATACCCTCGTATAGCGCGTGCCTGTCCCAGGACATCTCCCATCTGCTCGTCCGTAATCTTGTCTGAAGGAACGCGATGGACATTTTCAATTACAAAATTGCACCTTCTGATGGTTTCGTACTGCTTCCATTTGTTCGGTGCAGCAGAAGCGGAAAGACTGCCTTTTGCAACATCCCTCATATTACCGGCATTAGAATAATTGAAGCCTATGTCAGAATATGCATCCTCATAAAACATAGAGACTCCTCCCTGGTCATTGGCATACCACCAGTTATAGCAGGCAGCCAATGCCGAATACGCATCATCTGCATCATTCCAGAAAGATTCCGATGTAAGACGGTCTTTCGGTGAAAGGTCAAAAAAGCCTTTGCAGGAAGTCAGGGCCATAGCCATGACTGCTGCTGTAAATATAAATGTTCTTTTCATTTTCAATTCAGTTTAGAATGTAATGTTCAAGCCTATGGAATGTGTCCTGCTAGACGGATAATACTCGATGTCACCGGAAGGGACTTCAGGATCTACATTAAAAGGCAGTGAATCAAATGTGCAGAGATTTTCACCTGCATAATAGATCTGCACCTTGTCTATTCCTATTTTTCTTGTAATCTTATTTGGAAGCGTATATGAGAAATTGACAGACTTAAGTCTGAGATAACTGGTATTTCTGCACCAGAAATCCGAATAAACCTTAGACGGTGAACTTACCGAATCCGTGTTCTTGAAAGCCCTCGGCCATGTAGCATTAGGATTTTCCGGAGTCCAGGCATCCAGCCAATTGGTCGAAGGATGGGAAGTGTCTCCTCCGAAATAACCTACGACATTGGTTCCGAAATATCTGCAGACATCCGCCGCTCCCTGAAAAAACAACGAAAGATCAAATCCTTTCCAGCCAACATTGACAGATGCGGCATAAGTATGGACCGGAAATCTGGAATCTGTCACGATTCTGTCATCAGGAGTTATCTTTCCGTCTCCGTCTGTATCGACAATCCGAAGGTCTCCGCCTTTGTACTGCACTTTGAACGGGTTGCCGAAAAGATGTTCATACTCTTCAGCCTCCTCATCGCTTTTGAATACCCCGTTTGTTTTGTAGACATAGAATGCCCCGTAAGACTCCCCTACTTTGTTTATAGAATATCCGCTGACCATTTCATCCACTCCGGCCAAATCCAGAATAGTATTCTTGTTATATGACCAGTTTGCATTCAGTCCGAGACGCCATCCGTTGCTGAAATCATGGTGCCATCCTAGGGCAAGTTCCACACCCTTGTTTACCATAGAGCCTCTGTTGTCCTGAAAAGTCCCGGATATCCCAAATGTCCAGGGTACAGAGATATCCATTATTATATCTGTAGTAAGACGGTTGTAATAATCTGCACTGAATGTGAAATCCTTCAGGAATGTCATGTCCAGTCCGAATCCGTATGTCCTGGATTTTTCCCAGGTAATGGAATTGACTTTATGATCAACCACCGTTATACCTGTATTCACCACCCCTCCGAAAGGAAAGTTCTTGCCTATGTACAATGTAGGAAGATATGGGAAATAGTCATCAGCCACTGCATTCTGATTTCCGAGCCGTCCCCACGAAGCCCTTACCTTCATATTCTGTATATACGGCTTTGCCGCATCCATCCACCCCTCTTCTGAAATCCTCCATCCGGCGGAAAAAGACGGGAAATACCCCCAGCGGAAACCTTTGGCAAAACGGGAAGAGGCATCTGACCTGAAATTGGCTTCAAAAAGATACCTCCCTTTATAGTCATAATTCAAGCGGCCGAAATACGACATCAGTGCCAATGCCCGCGTATATCCGCTATTCTTCATTGTCTCTGAATCACCTGCATTCATATCGGTCAGGTTCGTATTGACAAATCCTTCCCTTGAAGCCGAAAGATTGGAATAATCGTATCTTTCGATATTGTATCCCAGCATTACTTTCAGTGTATGGGAAGATGCGAATGTCCTGCTGTAATTCAGAAACAAATCCAGTGTCTTTCTCTCCCAGTTCGCCTTTGTCTCTGTCAGTTTTGTCGGCCCGTGGAAATACGTCTCGTCATATCTCACTTCTTTCCGGTAATCCTTTGTCAATGACAAATTAGAAATATATGCACCCTGTACGGTGAACTTCAGATCCTTGATTATATTGTAGTCCAGTGCCGCCATACCGGAAAAATTACGTTTCCCGTATCTTGTACGTGTATCGGCTTCCAGCCATGCCAACGGGTTTCCGTCTGTAATATATCCGTATGTCCCGTCACTTTTCTTGTCCGGTATCCAAGGAGCTATCCTGTTTGCCGTCAGGATAAGCATGTGCATATCCCCGCGATAGGACGCGTTCGGACGCGAGTAGTTATTGTTGAGAAAAGCCAGATTGGCTCTGAAATTGAACTTCTTAGATAACCTGACATCGAAATTGGCCCTAATATTGAACTGCTGCCTGTCAGAATTCTTTAGTGTTCCCTGCTGATTAAGATATCCTCCGGAAAACATATATTTTATATTTTCCGTACCACCAGACACTGTAATATTGTGCTTATGGGCTATTCCTGTACGGTAAATCAGACCTGTCCAGTCAACATCAGGATGATTGTCCGGATCAGATCCGTTTCTGAAAGCCTCCAGATCCTCATCTGTAAACTGCGGGCTTATCCCTTCTCTCTTGTCCAGGTCATTCATCAGTCTCGCATAATCATAAGAAGAGAGTCTTTCCACCAATGTACTTACATTTGAAAAACTCACATTTCCGCTATATGAAACTTTAGGAGCACCTTTGCTACCTCGCTTTGTCGTTATAAGTATGACGCCATTTGACGCTTTGGAACCATAAATAGCAGCTGAAGCAGCATCTTTCAGGACAGATATGCTTTCTATCTCGTTAGGATCTATCTGATTTATAGTACCTGTTTCAATACCATCAACAAGGACATATGGGCTCGACGAGTTCAATGTTCCCACGCCCCTGATGCGTATAGTGGAACCGTCATTTCCAGGCTCTCCCGAACCCTGCGTTACCATAAGTCCAGGAGTCAGTCCCTGTAGTGCACTTGAGATATTGGCAGAAGGCCTGTCTGTAATTTCTGAATTGGTTACAGTAGCTACGGATCCGGTAAGATTGACTCTGGTCTGGGTTCCATATCCCACGACCACCACTTCCTCCAGAAGATTCGTATCTTCTGCCAAGATTATATTCAGGATATCAGAATCACCTACTGTAATAGTTTTGGATTTGTAACCTATTGAAGTTACTGTCAATACTGTAGTCTCAGAAACATTGTCAAGAATATAGTTTCCTTCCATATCTGTGGTCGTCCCTATGTTGGTTCCCTGAACCATAACAGCGGCTCCTATAACCGGCATACCGAATGAATCCACGACCCTGCCCCTTATATTGCGGGCCACAATTTTAGAATCCTTCCCTAAAGCCTCTCTTTTTGTCAGATAAATCTTTGATCCCTTTATATCATAAGCGATATCTGATTCCCTAAAAAGTTTTTCAAGAGCAGAGGCCAAATCCTCGTTTTTTACATTTAAGGAAAAAATCACAGACGGATCGACCGGCGGCTGTGAATAATAAAAGGAAAAACCTGTCTGGGATGAAATATCATCCAAAATTTTTTCCAGACACACCTGTCTGGCATCAACCGTTATTTTCTGGGCCTGCGCAACTAAACCCGTACCTAAAATAACAATTGCAGTCAAAAATAGTTTTTTTAGTTTCATTAATTACTATAATTAGTTGTACATCAGAAACTGTCTGAATGTCTCCAGACAGCCTTTTATTCATAATAACACATGATACGAATAAAAGTGTTAATGCAAAACCAATTATTTTTTATAAACTGAAACTTTTTCTCCTTCTATATCGAAAGTCAGATCTGAAATATACTCCATTTCATCCAGTAAAGATCTCAACGGAAGCTGTGGCGTCTTGAACGTGAATTTTCTTGAATACAGCATTACATCCTCAACAGCAAACTCCACTCCATACCAGCGGCTTAAAACATCTGTAACCTCCATCAGGCTGGAATTACGAAATGATATTATATTTTTCGTCCACAATGACGCACTTTCAGGATTATCCATCCTGGCAATTGAGACTTTACGTGTTATCCTGTCAAAGGACAGTTTTTCAGAAGGACTAATAGAATATTTGAAACCCCCTGCCTCAAATGTCACGTTCCCTTCCAACAGGACTATATCGACATTATTCCTTTCCGGATAAGCCTCAATATTGAAAGTTGTTCCGTAAACTCTAAGTTCCGTATCAAAAATATTCACTACAAACGGGCGTTTAGCGTTCTTTTCCACCTCAAAAAAAGCTTCCCCCTCCAGTTTTATATTTCTTTCTGCAATTCCCCAAAACTGCGGATAAGAAATTTTCGCTCCGGCATTAAGGTAAACTTTGGTCCCGTCCTGAAACACCATTACTTTCCTTTCTCCCACTCTTGCCGATTCTGTCTTGATGTCAGATTCGGCCCAAAGGGTATGTCCGAGTCTGGAATCTATATTACGCCACATCAACAGGACAAGCACGGCAGGAACAAGGAAAGCTATGGAATAAAGAATCACCTTCCTCCGTCTTTTGGTTCTGAAAACCTGATCCATTTTCAGATGCAGATTTTCAAGAATCTCCTCCGAAGGGACATCGTTATCTTGCATAAACCTAATATCCTCAGCTTTTATTTCACTGAGTGCCTGATCTATTACTTCTTTGTCTTTTGCCGTCATAATGAAAATAATAACAAAATTGTCTTCAAATCCTTCATTTTAGTCCTCAAAGCCTTTATAGCCAGCCTATAGTGTACTTTCACAGTATTTAGAGACAACCCCATATTTTCAGCTATATCACTATTGCTAACGCCTTTACGCCTTTCTTTTGCAACTACTTTCTGCTGCACCGGCAAGCTGTCTATCGCATCATCCAAAAGCGCATGCATCTCCTTTTTGTCAGCAAGGTCAAGTACTTCCGCATTTTCATACATTCCCCTGTCAACAAACAGGCTATAATTATTGACAAGCCTTGTCTGATAATTCCTTATATAATTCAGGACCCTGTTTCGGGTCATTGAATACAAATAGCTTTTGAAGTTTATGTCTTCAGGCAGTAAATCCCCGTGTTCCCAAATCTTCAGAAAAACTTCCTGTATTATATCAGAAGCATCGTCCCTGTTTTTTATAATATTGCAGGCAAATACGAATAAATCCCGGTGATACTTCATATAAATGGAATCAAATGCCATCCTGTCGTACTTTTTGATACGACAAAGCAATTCCTTGTCGCACAAGCTGTCCTGCCGATCATTATCCTTTCCCATCTATATGACACTTATGAATACGAAAAATGTTAATTACTGTCGTGTAATACGTGCACCAAGAGCATTGAGGCGAAGGTCAATATCTTCATATCCTCTGTCAATCTGCTCTATATTGCCTATAATACTTGTACCGCTTGCTGACATGGCTGCTATCAAAAGGGCAATACCGGCCCTGATATCAGGAGAGACCATATTGCCTGGCTTGAGCCTGAAATTGTGGTCGTGACCTATGACGACAGCCCGGTGCGGGTCACACAGAATAATCTGCGCCCCCATATCTATAAGCTTGTCAACAAAGAAAAGACGGCTTTCAAACATCTTCTGATGAATCAGCACACTTCCCTTGCACTGGGTAGCGACAACAAGCATCACGCTGAGAAGGTCAGGAGTAAGACCCGGCCATGGAGCATCTGCCATTGTCATAATGGAACCATCAAGGAAAGATTCTATAACATAGCTCTCCTGCTCAGGTATGAAAATATCGCTTCCACGTTCTTCCAGATTGACACCAAGTCTGCGGAAAGACTCCGGGATAATTCCAAGATTTTCAGGAGATACATCCTTGATGGTTATAGAACTGCGGTTAAGGGCGGCCATTCCTATGAAACTTCCCACTTCTATCATATCAGGAAGAATCACATGCTCAGTACCATGAAGGCAGTCCACACCATGAACTGTAAGCATATTGGACCCGATACCCTCTATGCTGGCCCCCATGGAAACAAGCATTCTGGAAAGCTGCTGGATATATGGCTCGCAGGCAGCATTGTAAATTACAGTCTTGCCTTGAGAAAGAGATGCCGCCATCAGAATATTGGCAGTACCTGTCACTGAGGCCTCGTCCAGCAACATATATTTTCCTCTGAGTCTGTCACCGGAAGGCACGCTCAAATGAAAAGCCCTGAGTTTCTGGTCATACTCCAACTCTGCACCGAGGTTAACCATACCGGTAATATGAGTATCGACACGGCGTCTTCCAATCTTGTCACCGCCTGGCTTAGGGAAATAAGCATGGCCGAAGCGGGCCAAAAGAGGACCGACCACCATAACAGATCCACGAAGAGAAGCACATTTATGCACAAAATCTTCACTTTCAATATAAGCCGTATCTACAGAATCCGCCTTGAAAGTATATTTTCCCTTTTCATGACGGGTCACCTTCACACCCATTCCTTCCAAAAGGAGAATGAGATTCCTGACATCAAGGATTTCAGGAACATTGGAAATAGTAACCTCCTTATCTGTGAGAAGCACTGCACTTATCACTTCCAATGCTTCGTTTTTTGCCCCCTGCGGTCTGATCGTTCCGCTCAGCTTATGCCCTCCTTCTATAACAAAAGAACTCATAGTCTAATCATTAATCTGGTCAGTAAAAAACAATCCTTTACAATCAAGTATGACAAAAATCAGAATATATGCTCGACTTCCGGATGAAGTACTATACCGAATCTATCCTTCACTGATGCCACAATCTTGTTTTCAAGAGCAACAACCTCATCAGGTGATGCATTACCTGTAAAGTTAACAATAACAAGAGGCTGCTTTTCATATACGGCGACATTACCTTCCTTATAGCCCTTCCACCCGCATTGGTCTATAAGCCATGCAGCCGGAATCTTGACAAAACCGGAGCCGACATCATAATGAGGGACAATGTATTCTTCACCATTATGAGCCCGTACATAATTGGCTACTCTGTCGTAGTCTGATTTAGGGACTACAGGATTCTTGAAGAAACTTCCAGCACTTCCCATTACAGATGGAGAAGGCAGTTTTGAATCCCGGATACCGGTCACAGCACTGCGCACATGTCCCGGAGTTATCGCTCCAGACGGTTCAATAGATTCAACAGCACTGCGGACATGCCCGTAATCCAGTCTTGGCTTCGGTGTTTCTGAAAGTATGAATACTACAGAAGTAACTATATAGCGTCCCTTGGCGGTATCTTTGAAGATTGAATCACGATATCCGTAACGGCATTCAGCTGTAGAGAACACTCGTGATGATCCGGTAAGTGTGTCAAAACACCTGACCTCACGGATTATATCACATACCTCCACTCCATATGCTCCGATATTCTGCACTGCAGCCGCCCCAACTTCTCCCGGAATTCCAGAAAGGTTTTCCGGTCCCCACAACCCTCTCTCCGCACACCACGCACAGAAATCATCCCAAATAACCCCCGCTCCGGACTCTGCCAATACTTCTCCGCCTGATGAAGAAAGTACATTTATGAAAGAAATATCCGAATGAAAGACAGTCCCGGGAAAATCACGGGTAAACAACAGATTGCTCCCGCCGCCTATGTGCAGGAACGGCTGTGGAAACACAGGCTTAGATAAGGGAGAGGAACAGTCCTCTCTACAAAAAATCTCTTTCAGCTGCTCTTCCGAATCATATTCTACAAAACAGGCACAAGACACCTTCATTCCGAAGGTGTTCATGCCTGTAAGATCCTTGTTGTATTCTGTCTTCATAATTGGAATCTCCTGATTTTTTATCCTATTTCCGCACCGTTGGAAAGAGTTTCCTGAGGCGTTACAAAACGCATCTTGCCGTCTCCCTGACGGGCCATAAGTATCATACCCTTGGATTCTATGCCACGGATTTTGCGAGGTGCGAGATTGGCAAGGATACAAATCTGCTTTCCTACCATATCCTCAGGAGCATAATATTCTGCAATACCTGAAACAATGACGCGTGTATCTATTCCTGTATCAATCGTAAGCTTCAGCAATTTGTCTGTCTTTGGAACTCTCTCAGCTTCAAGTACAGTAGCAGTACGGATATCCATCTTCTCGAAATCGTCAAAGGTACACTCTGCTTTCTGCGGTGCGACCTTCACAGCATCAACAGCAGCCTGAGCAGCTTCGTTAGCTTTTCTTGTGTCTTCAAGACGCTGGATCTGAGCATCAACTACAGTATCCTCAATCTTTGAA
>CALADR010000104.1 GCA_937890845.1 uncultured Bacteroidales bacterium
AGTCGGGCAGAGTCGGGCAGAGTCGGCCACGAGTAGAACCTACTCGCTTTTGTTTTTTCCAGTTGTATGGCAGGAGTTCTGCAAGATTGCGTTGGTCACGCTGATAGTAAGGGATTTTTCTCAAGACATCCTCCATCCAGATTCGTGGATCAACATTGGCAGCCTTGCAGGTGCTGATGAGTGAATAGACAATCGCTGCACGATAAGCAGATGCGTCATTGCCACAGAAAAGATAATTCTTTCTGCCTAAAGCCAAGGGTCTGATGGCGTTCTCGATAATGTTGATGTGTAAGCAGTAACTTTGCTTCAGCAGATTTCAGAAAAATCAAAACCTACAATTTTTGGAAAAGTGAATCCTACAGATTTCGGAAATTAAGAGTCGTCAGGTGGTGTGATACCCTGAGTTCTGCAGTGAAATTGGAAAAAGAAAAAGGTTGTCTATCTTTAAAATTGCTTAAGGTCTAAAGACAGACAACCAATGACACAATCAAAATTAATTTCAATTGTCACCATGTGGAGCAAAATTAATGAATTATCCCGACAATCCCTCAGTCAGATGCAGATTGCTTTGACACTCGGCATCAGTAGTGACACCGTCAGGCGGTATCAGCGTATGAGCGAGAAAGAGTTTGAGAGTATGATTTCCAGCGAGGTACTTCGCCGGAAACGCAAGTTGGAAGCCTTTGATGGCTTCATCAAGGAGTTGCTGCAGGATGCCCCGTTCCTGTCCGCAGCTCAAATCTTCGACCGTCTGAAAGAACACTTCCCGGACCTTCCGGATGTATCAGAGAGGACCGTGTACAATACGGTACATCTTGTAAGAGAACGAGAAGATCTTCCAAAGACACTTGAACCGACCCGCCAGATGGCCAAGGTTCCGGATTGCGAATACGGTGAGAAGGCCCAAGTGGACTTCGGTGAGAAATGGATGCGCAACGCAAAAGGGCGGCAGATAAAGGTTCACTTTATAATCATGGTCCTGATGCGTTCACGCTATAAGTTTGTCTATATGCAGAACGTTCCATTTACTTCAAGAACAACCGTCTATGCTCATCATCTTGCGTTCAGGTACTTTGATGGCGTTCCCAAAAAAGTGGTATATGACCAGGACCGCAGGATGCTTGTGAATGAGAACTACGGTGACTACGTCATGACAGACGAGTTTGCCAAGTATGTGAAATCCGTCGGCTTCGAGCCGGTCTTCTGCATGCCTTATGACCCAGCCAGCAAGGGCCAGTCTGAAGCCGTTGTGAAGTATGTGAAGAACAACTTCCTCGCAGGCAGGACTTACGTAAGCATCGACAGCCTTAATGATGAGGTTCTAGGCTGGCTTGAGAGAACTGGCAATGGAAAGGTGAACAGCAGCACCAGGCTTATACCTGCAGAAGAGTTCAAGACAGAGCGTCTGAAGCTGATGCCCTATGTTGAGACAATGGAAGAGCCAGAACTGGAAGCTCGCGAGTATAGCATCCGCAAGGATAACACACTGTTGTATCACAGTAACTTCTACAGTCTTCCCTTAGGGACTTATGAGGGTCCGGGATCCAAAGTCCTGGTGGTCAAGAATGTTGACAATAATGAACTGGATATATATGACCCTAAGGACTTCTCCCTCATCACGCGCCATCAGATAAGTCTATTGAGAGGCAGATATATAACAAAGGAAGGCCATGCAAGCAACCGTAGCAGAGATATCTGATACAGTGGTTCTTGTTGTTCTACAACATTTAAGATGCTGCCTTTTAATTATTGGTAATCGTGTCTGGATGACATGAGGAAACCGTTGCGCCCGCACAGGGAAGGCCCCACGATAGTGGGAGGGGTTTCCAAAGTCATCCTGACCGTATTATATAATAGAGTAGGAGGAAAACGAAAGTTTTCTTCCTACTTTCGTTTTCCGACCTCTCACACCACCGTACAAGCGGTTCCGCATACGGCGGTTCTCTATTTTACGTGCAATCTGACATAGTAATCCA
>CALADR010000105.1 GCA_937890845.1 uncultured Bacteroidales bacterium
GCCCTTGTCGTATAAGCCGGCAGTCTTTCTCCACCACCGCCATGCCACTCTATATATAGTTTGTAAAGCATGCCGTGCGACAGGAACATGTCATCCAGAACGATTTCCCAGTTTCCATTCCCTACAGGATGCAATGCATAAGCCTCTGTCTTTTTCCAGTTATTGAATTCCCCTGTAAGATAAATCTTCATAGCATCAGGAGCCCATTCCCTGAAAACCCAAGTACCGTCAGACTGGCGGTGAAGCCCATAATACAAATGATTGTTGACACCTTTTGACAAAGACCCTTCATGTCCGGACGAAATCCGTTCAATTTCATTGGAAATACGTCTATGACGGGCATCTATCGCTTCTGAAAACGGTTTCAGCCAAG
The DNA here is from genome assembly GCA_937890845.1 of uncultured Bacteroidales bacterium. Lineage (GTDB taxonomy): Bacteria > Bacteroidota > Bacteroidia > Bacteroidales > UBA932 > Cryptobacteroides. The sequence goes on from CALADR010000105.1 coordinate 374, forward strand.
GATCGTTGTCATAAATCATTCTATTTTCACCTTCTCTTTCCATGATTATCAATTATGCGATTATTCAGGCAAGGCTCTCATCAAAAATTTCCCGATTCTTCCAAAGTATCCAGTTTCTCATGCGCAGTCCTCAAATACTCCCGGCATTTTTTCACCAGAACACTCGCCTCTTCGATATATTTTCCTATGTCTTCTATACCTGTAGCCGGATCTTCCACCTTTTTCACCAGATTCTCAAGTTCAGCCACAGATGCTGCGTAATCAAATTTTTCTTTTTCCATATTATTCATCTGATACAATCTCATCTACCGTACACAAGACTTTCCCGTCATTCATGAGAACCGATATGCTATCCCCTTTGCAGACTGACGCCGCACCTTTCAGCACCACACCTTTTCTGTCAACAGCAAGCACATAACCCTTCTTCAGTACCTCTCTCGGATCAGAAGCCATAAAACGAGCCTCCAAAACGGAAAGAAAATTCTCCATTGCAGACAGTTTGACCCTAAAAGCCGCATTTATTCTAACAAGGGACGAAGCCAACACATTCTCGGAACGGTAAAGCTTTGCTGACAATCCAGACTTAAGCCTGGAAGCACAGTATGCAATTCTGGAATCTTCAGACATATACATTCCAACTAATTCATCAGCCAATGCAGTAGGCGTCTTCAATGACATATAGGCCACCATATCACATACATGATAGTCCTGATCATGTCCTATTGCTGAATATACAGGCAGCGGAAACCGTGCTATATGCGCCGAAAGACTGTAATCATCAAAGCAGGCCAAATCAAGCTTTCCACCGCCACCCCTTAGAATGGCCACCAGATCATAAGAGATTCCAGAGGCTGCCACGGCATCCAAAGCCGAAACGACGGAAGCAGGACTTTCCGCCCCTTGCATCAATGCCGGAAACAGATCTGTGCGAAATACAAATCCATACTCATTTTCATGCAGGTGCTTCATAAAGTCCCTGTATCCAGCCGCATCCTGGGCTGATATGACAGCTATCCTGTATGGCAATAAAGGAACAGCCAACTCCTGCTGAAGCCCCATAAGGCCCTCATGTTTCAGCCTTTCTATAGTCTGAAGTTTCTGTCTTTCATTTTCTCCCAAAGAGAATTCAGGATCAATATCATTGACTGCCAAAGTCAATCCGTAAAGCTGACTGAAACTTAACTGAACTTGAATCAGGACATACATTCCTTCCTTAAGAGGAGACCCTGTCACTGATTCAAAAAAAGGAGCAATGAAGCGGTACCTTGAACTCCATATTACCGCCTGGGCCTTTGCGACAAGCCCGTTTTCCCCACTTTGGGAAAGTTCCAGATAACAATGCCCACCGACACGGGCCTTGATGGCACTGATTTCTGCACGAAGCCAGATCTTGGACGGGAAAAGGCGTTCAATCCCCGCCTTCAGTTGAGACTGAAGATCATAGAGGTCATAAACATCTTTTTCCATACAAATTAGTTATTCAATCAATACAAATTTAATAAAAATCCTTTTTACGCATACTTATTTCATATATTTTTAGCATAAAAGACGAGGATACTCCACAATCTCTCAAAAACACCTCCGCCAATATAGACGTTTCTCCAAAAAATTAATATATTTGCAAACTTAATAAGTCAATATACGACATGAAGATTTCCGAAGCATTATTTGCAGGCAGCAGTACCAGAATTTCCGAAAAACCGAAACAGAAGTTCCCGGAATTCGCTTTCATTGGCAGATCCAATGTCGGAAAGTCATCACTTATCAACATGCTGTGCAACAACAAGAAGCTGGCTATGACTTCAGGCATTCCAGGAAAGACACGCCTTGTCAACCATTTTCTTATCAACAAGCAGTGGTATCTGGTGGATTTACCTGGATACGGTTATGCAAAAATGTCAAAATCCGGCTTGCAGAAACTGCAGCAGGTAATAAACAATTTCATAGACCTGTCTCCAGAACTTGTAATGTTATTCGTCCTTATTGACTCACGTCACGACATTGGAAAAACAGATATGGATTTCCTTCTTAAACTTGGAGAAAAGGGAATTCCGTTCTCGATAATTTTTACAAAAGGAGACAAGCTCGGTCCCGTAGCCAGGGAAAAACAGATTGAATCCAACAAAAAGGCAATACTGGAATATTGGGAAGAGCTTCCTCCAGTATTTGTCAGTTCATCTGAAACAGGACTCGGCAAAGATGAAATTCTGAATTACATTGAGTCAATATACGACACATTGGACAAAGGAACACAACAATAAAACCTCATTACGATGCACAACGAACATAAAATGAAAATTTTCACTTGCAGGAGTTCAAAACCCCTTGCGGAAAAGATTGCCAAAACACTAGGCACAGAACTCGGCAAATCGGAAGTACTGGTCTTCAGCGACGGTGAATTCCAGCCTTCATTCAATGAAAGCGTCAGAGGCGCTACCGTTTTCATAGTTCAGTCAACATTCCCTCCTGTAGAGAATCTGTTCGAACTGCTTCTTATGATTGATGCAGCCAAAAGAGCCTCAGCCCACACTGTAATAGCAGTCATGCCATACTTCGGCTGGGCAAGACAGGACAGGAAAGACAAGCCAAGGGTTTCAATCGGTGCAAAGCTTGTAGCCAATATTCTCCATGCAGCAGGTTGTGACCGCGTAATGACTTGTGACCTTCATGCGGACCAGATTCAGGGATTCTTTGACTTCCCTGTTGACCATTTGTATGCCAGCACTATTTTCCTCCCTTATCTCAGGGATCTTAATATAGAGAATCTCGCGATTGCAGCTCCTGACATGGGCGGAGCAAAAAGAGCCAATGCCTATGCCAGATACCTTCAGTGCCCTGTGATCATCTGCCACAAATCACGTGAAAGAGCCAATGTTGTAGGATCAATCACAGCCATAGGCGACGTTGCAGGTAAGAATGTAGTGATAGTGGATGATATGATCGACACTGCAGGCACTCTGACCAAGGCTGCAAACGTATTGAAAGAAATGGGAGCGAAAAGCGTAAGGGCATGTGCCACACATGCTGTCTTCTCAGGAAGCGCATACGAAAGGATAGCGGAGTCCGCTCTTGAAGAAGTGATTGTATCGGATACCATTCCTCTTTCTTCAGACCCGGAAAAAGACAAGAAAAAGATTCCCGTCCTTTCCGTAGCGGAAACTTTTGCCAATACAATTGAGAAAGTCTATAATTACGAACCTATATCAGACACTTTCCTCATTTGATAATTATCGAATTACAGAATAGAATATGAAGATTTTCATCGCAGCGCTACTCCTTGTCGGACTAAGTATAATCGGATTATGTTTCAACATAATATTCCGTAAAAACGGCCGTTTCCCTGAAACTGAAATAAGCAGGAACAAGGAAATGAGAAAACTTGGAATCAAATGCGCGAAAGATGACGAGATGAAAATGTGGGGAAGGAAAAAGGGCAAAAAGGCAACAGAGTGCAGTGATTTGGGCTGCTCTGACTGCGCCGGATGCGACATTATGTCCAAGTAACCCGGGAAAGGGGGAACGCAACAGAAGAATGTGCGGTGTGAAAAAGTTTCGCAAGTATGGCACAAATCTTCGAGTATTAACAACTTAATTGCTTGCGAAACTTAAGTAAAAACAAATGAGTCTTGTAGCTATAGTAGGACGCCCTAATGTAGGGAAATCAACGCTTTTCAACCGTCTGGTAGGAATGCGCCAGGCCATTGTCGATGAGACAGCAGGCGTTACAAGAGACCGCCACTACGGAAGATGCGAATGGTGTGGACGAGAGTTTTCTGTAGTTGACACTGGAGGTTATACATCCAACTCTGATGATATTTTTGAGGAAGCTATCAGAAGGCAGGTCGTAATAGCCGTAGAAGAAGCAGATCTTATACTTTTCATGGTAGAGGCTTCGACCGGCATTACTGACTATGACGAAGAGATAGCCGACCTGCTCAGAAGAAGCGGAAAACCAGTCGTCGTTGCAGTAAATAAGGTAGATACCGGAGAAAAGGTTTATGACACTTTCCAGTTCTACTCTCTGGGATTGGGCGAAATCTGGAGCATATCAGCAGCGAACGGAGGCGGTACAGGAGACCTTCTTGACCACCTTATCAAAGAACTTCCTGAAGAACAGGAATCTGCTGAAGACCATCCGGAACTGCCACACATCGCAATAGTAGGAAAACCTAATGTCGGCAAGTCATCACTTGCCAATGCCCTGCTCGGTGAGGAAAGGAATATCGTAACCCCTCTTGCCGGAACCACACGCGACTCTGTCAGCACCCATTATAAAAAATTCGGACACGAATTCATGCTTATAGATACGGCAGGAATGAGAAAGAAGTCCAAGGTGCATGAAGATTTGGAATTCTATTCAGTTATGCGATCAATCAGAGCAATAGAACACTCTGATGTATGCATATTGATGATTGACGCACAATACGGTCTTGAGGCTCAGGATATGAATATATTCAACCTCATACACAGGAACAAGAAAGGCTGTGTTCTCGTTGTAAACAAATGGGATGCTGTAGAAAAAGACAGCAACACAATGAAAAACTACACCGAGACATTGAAAAGCAGGCTTGCTCCATTCAATGACCTGCCTATTATTTTCACTTCGGTTATAAACAAGCAGAGAATAATGGATGTGCTGAACGCGGCAAAGCTGGTATATGACAACTATTCCAGACGCATACCTACTTCGGCATTGAATGATGCTATGCTGCCTGAGATAGAGAACTATCCGCCACCTGCGTGGAAAGGAAAATACATAAAGATAAAATATGTAACACAACTTCCTACCAGATCTCCATCATTTGCATTCTTCTGCAATCTTCCACAGTACATCAAGGATCCATATAAAAGATTTCTTGAGAACCGCTTGAGGGAGAAGTTCGATTTTACAGGATGTCCTGTACAGATTTTTGTCAGACAGAAATAACATTCTGATTAAGTAAAGTGAAAATAATAACCTGCTTCAGATTTGAATAAGATTTCTGATTATAGAGTGAGACGCTGTTTGAAAATTTATTATAATGAAATTTAAACTGCTTCTGATTTCCAAAAATGCAGTTTAGTGATGCTGAACGACAGATAAGGAAGTCAATATAGTACAGAAAGATACTCATATGATGACGCATGCTATTTTTAAAGCTTACCAAATACCTTATGAAGAGACCGCACCCAGTTTGGGAGCGGTCTCTTTGTTATATAACTGATACTGTATAAGGATTCTTCTTAATTGGATATAAAAAAGGAAAGGCTGAGTTTCACAACTCAACCTCTTTCACTATAACCCTATTATTAACAACTAAACTAACCTGCTATTTGTAATAGCAACTAATGTGCCAAATACTAAAATATTGTTAATTTTTTATAAAATTTATTCAATCCTTTCGATTTTTATCTGCTGTATCTTATATGAAGTATCCTTGTAGCTTACAAAAATCGTGACGACAAACGCTTCTCCTCCTGCACTTAAAGAGCCGAGTGCATATTTCATATTAGCACGGCCGGCCTTGTGGGTGATGACAAAATCACGTGGTGTATATGAACTGAAAAAAGTTTTTAAAATCTGGCGAGCCTGATTCTTGCTGGAATCATTTGAAACAGAAAAGATGGAAATCTCCAGATTGTCAGCAAACCATGCAGAAAGTTTTTCCGCATTACCTTCTTTCATATATTTTGATATAGGTACAAAAACATCAAAGCCGGCGTTCTGAGTAGAATTACCGACTCCTGATATAAGAGGCAGGATAACTGCTGCTATATTAAGGATGAGATGCATCAGATTTTATATTCACCCGGATTTAAATCGGTGTGAGATTATTGCAAATACCGAGCCACATTCCTATATTTGCAATAGCTGGGACAATTCAGCCTTAATTTCACATATAAAGAAAGTATGAATATCACTCTTCTCACTGTAGGAAAGACTGACAAGAACTGGATCAAAGACGGAATAGAT
>CALADR010000106.1 GCA_937890845.1 uncultured Bacteroidales bacterium
CAGGGCTTTCTCATACTGCTCTGATGCCAGTTTCATCCCGGCAAGAGCAAGAGCCCTTTGCTTTGTAGCCTCAATGAATGCATCCGTATTGTTAATGAACAGGTTGTCCGCATCCTTTACATTCTTGACAGATATCCCTGTCTTGTCAATTTCATCACGATATTCTTCTATGAATTTTTTCTTCTCGGATGCATTGTCTCCCAATGCCTCGTAAGCACGTGAAAGCTTTTCGAAGTCGGCTATCTGTCCTGCAACATCTGCTGTATCCATAGCCTCATTCATCTTATTGATAGCTGATGTAGCTGACACTGAGGCATCTTTGCCTTTAGTGACTTTTCCTATCCATTCGACCATCTTCCCGCCATACATTGTCAGTAGCATTATGCCTGCGGTCAGAGCCGTCTGCCAGGAGAACAGGGAGGATACGACCTGCTTCCATACAGGCGTGCCTTTAGCCCCGCTCTTGACAAGAGAATCATATTCCTGTCGTGCCCTGGCAAGTGCATCAGTAAAAATAGGTAGGTTGTTTGAAATCGCCAGAAAAAACATTTGCGGTCCCATTGCCAGTGTAGGCATTTCCCTCGCTATCTGCTGTATGCTATTATGTAGGTTGCTGTATGTGGCATTGACTCTTCCAGCATCAGGTGGAGTCATCTGAGTTGCGGATATCGTTTTTCCAAGTTCCGGATACTCCTTTTCCATAAAGGCCACTTCCTTGCGGAGTTCACTTATCTTGTTCTTCAGGGCTTCCACCTTTTTGATATTAGCGGACTGATCCATATCAGGTGCAGCCTTCTGATTCAAGAGAGCTGTCATCTGCTTGTGGAGCTCTGCAATCGTAGTTTTGGTTGCATTGACTCTTGCCTGCACACCGGACAGGTCTGACGACATGTCGTCAAGACCGCGGCCTTCCTGCTTGAAAAGGAATTCTATCTCTACTGGTTTCATTCTTCTGAGCCTTGTTTCAGCATAGACTGGAAGAAACTTGCTGCATCACGGCCTTTCCGACCACTTCTTTTCTTTCCCTTCCCGTCATTAATTGTTTTTGTACTTTGTTGTTTATAATGAGGAGCATCGGCAAGCATCATCTGCAATGTAGGGAAATTGATTCCCCACAAGATATAATCGACACTCCATCCTGTAGCTGCAGCTATCTGCCAGATTGTTCCAAAGGGGCTATGGGAACCGGTAAATCCGCTTCTTAACTCTCCCTTTCCTTTTGGCTCAGCCTCGGCTTCATCGGATTCGTCCTCTGTGCCGATCTGATAATATTCCTGAAAGACCTTGTACTCAAGAGACTCCTGAATAGAAGTCCTGCACCGAAAATATATCTGTCGTCGCAGTTCCATAGCAGCATCCTGGCCAGCATTCCGGAAAATATCTTGCCGGACAATCTGCCTCTGCAGATCCCAAGTGCAACCAATTCCGCAACCTCTCGGCCGTGCGATGCCATAAATTCCGCTTCCTGAGCAGGAGTGAATCTTGACATCTCATCGTATGTCACTCCTATCTTGACATACAGTTTAGACATTCGTATAAGAGTGCCTAAATACGGACGTTTTATCTTTACCCTTATGACAGATATCCTTTTCTTCGAGAATGGTACTTTAAATACAATAAGAGGCAGAGAGACACCTACATCAAGCAGAGCCTCAGCCGCCTCAATCTCTATTCCTCTGCCTGTCATGCGTTACCTGCTTTCTGGGTAAGATTCAAACTACATTTTTGCGAACCGTCCGCAAGACTGAACTCAATCGACCCTGTACGCTGTCCACCTTCATTGGTGACAGCTGTAACAGTCACAAGACCGCTACGTTCAACCTCGACACTGAATCCTTCTGGTACAGCCCCGACCTTGAATGGTCCCGACGCATCAAGAATCGCAGTCTTTGATCCACCTCCCTTTTCAAAAGAAAGTGTATCTCCTGTTATCTTGATTGACGGCGTTGTCACGCCGAGACTGAATGGAGATCCACCATCGGCAGGAGTAAGCATTTCCATCGAACACTCGATACCCAACTTCTTCTCGCCTCCGAGTCCTCCTCTGACAGAACCGTCAAGAGAAACATTCTTTATTGATATAGTCTGTCCTGTACCGCATTTGATACTGAGAGGTCCTTCCAATGATACGCTCTCTGAGGGCGCGTCCCATTTTTCTCCGGATACATTTCCCCCAAGAAGATCTGCACAGTTCTGAGGAACCAACTCAAACATATTGAATGTTATGAGATTGGTCGCATCCTTTGTCTTAATCTTCTTTACCGGAGCTTTGCGGAACTGTGCAGCATACACATTGATGAATTCTGCTTCATTTCCACCCCAGTCAATTCCGTCTTCCGTAATCAGACCTACCTTCTTATTGTTAAAGTACACGGCATCAAGCAACATCATTATGCCGTCATTTTCCCTTGCCATAATTTTTCTTTTAGATTATTAACTTTTTTCTTATTGTTTTCAATGCCAATGAAACGGAGATTCCAATAATGAATCCTGAAGTGAGCCAGATAAACCATCCCGACCCTCTCTTCTTCGTCTCATTTTCCATTGATATAACATTCGACCTCGCTGAAGTTGCAACACTGTCCAGAATACTGTGCATTTGCGATAGTTCCTGTCTCAGACTGTCATTCTCGATCTTCTGCCTGAATGACTCTGTTTCAAGCACAATGCATCTCCTTGCTATCGAATCACACCTGCCGGAAACTTTTAGAGAATTTCCCGATTTTGTAACTGATATCGCAGCCCGACCCTGCCTTGATGTAAACTCTGCCCCTTCCGGCAGATCAAGGAGGTTCTCCATCGTCAGATTCAGAGATGTCTCCGACGGCGGTATGCCCGTTATGGTCTCCATTCTCAGACTCCGCTGCTCCAAGATCTCCTCCTTCATCCTGTATGAGTTCTCCGCAATTGCACTGTCCACCCTCTCGTGTACTGACCTCATGCTTTCTGATTCGTCTGCTTCCTGCTTTTGAGTCGCCATCTTCTGCATTGCGCAGCCTGTCAGCAGGTAAAGTAGTATCAGACTTGACAATATTCTTTTCATTAGTTTTCTTGTTTATTACCTTCCGCAATCGTTCCACTTCTTTCGTAAGAAGAGTGAGTTTCTGAAGCATCTCCTCCTGATTCGCCTTTAGCTGCGCATTCTCTACCCGCAGCTGGACATTTTCATCAAGGATCTTCCGGTTTTCTCCGCTTAGCATGTTGATAGAGGACTGGAGTTGCGACAGCATGTCATTATTCCGTTTTCTCCTGCCTGTCAGCCATGTGAAGATACCACCAAGGAAACCGCCCGGAAGTGCGAAAATCAAGAACTCTCTCAATCCTTCCATTTCCATACTAATTTGAAATTTACCTTTTAATACCTATTGAATCCAGCCACTTTGCAGGCAAGCTCATTATGTCCGACAATCTTTACCGAAGGAAACCTCTTGTGAAAGTCCTCTACATAGGACTGCATTGCAGACAGCTGTTGTCCCGTTCTGGTATCCTTTGGAGTCTTACCGTCACGCGATACTCCTCCGACATAGACAATGTGCCTGGAGATGGAATTATATCCCTTGGCTCCATTAGTGATTTCCCACGGGTCAACGACCGAATCTTCATTATTGTCGGCAAGCCTCTCGATTCTGCCGTCAAGATGAATCATATCCGTATAA
>CALADR010000107.1 GCA_937890845.1 uncultured Bacteroidales bacterium
ATCAGAATGGCATCTTCCTGCAAAATTTCAGGCAATGTTATTGCTATCCTTTCAAACATGATTTTTTACCGGATTTTTATTGTAATGACAAAAATTCAAACAACTTCTAAAGTTCTATAATATAACTTTGCATTGTCCTCAAATCGATTGTCCACAGTTTGTTGCGCAAGGTATCTCCGAATCCGCAGATCATCTTTACGGTTTCCCCGGCCTGTACGCACCCTACGATGCCGGCTGTCATGCCGAGCACAGCGGAAGAGGGGTTTTCCGGTGGAGTAGGGAACATGTCTGTATATCCGCAGGTCGTATCGTCAAATACAGAGACTTGTCCTTCAAATCCCTGGATTGCTCCGTATATATAGGTCTTGCCATTTTTCCGGCATTTGTCGCATAGCAGCGCCCTTGTACGGTAGTTGTCACAGCAGTCAACAATGATTTCGTAATCCTTGATTATATCTTCCGCATTGCCGGTGTCTATCCGGCTCTTTATTGGAATGACTTCTATGTCACTATTCATTGCAGACAGCCTTTTTGCCGCTTCATTGGCTTTGGGCATGCCAAGCATATCTTCAGTATACAGGACCTGTCTTTGCAGATTTGAAATGCTGACGGTATCATCGTCTGCAATCCCTATATGTCCCACTCCTGCTGCGGAGAGGTACATGGCTACCGGAGATCCCAAACCTCCGGCACCTACAATCAAAACCCTGGCATCCAGCATTTTCTGCTGTCCGCCAGGTTTGATTTCATCAAGCATTGTCTGTCTTGAATATCTTTCATTCATTATGCCCAACGTTCTCACAAATTAAAACTGATATTCAAGCTTACAGGTGCGGCTTGTCAAACACGCTGTCCCAATCTTTCCATACAGGCTCACGTCCGAGTTCGCGAAGTCTGTTGAAGACCTCCTGCGGACTCCTTTCATCGCTGACATGGAACTGCTCCAGTGACTGGGGATAAGTATAATATCCGCCCGGATCAGTCTTGCTGCCTGCACTCATTGTAGTGACCCCGAGTGTAGCCATATTGTCACGGAACCCGGCGAGCTCTCTTGTCGAGTATGATATATCGACAGTGTGGTCGAAGATCCTCATGGCAAATGTAAGCTGGGCAAGTTCCTTGTCGCTCATGATTACATTTGGCTGGAATCCGCCGTTTTCTGCAGGGCGCATACGCGGGAAATTCACGCTGTATCTTGTGCGCCAGTATTTTTTCTGAAGGTAACGCAGGTGGTGTGCCATCATCACTGCATCCGTGCGCCAGTCTTCCAGACCTATAAGTATTCCCATACCGATGGAGTGTACTCCGGCCTGTCCCATACGGTCAAAGCCGTTTACTCTCCATTCGAAATCCGCCTTGCGCCCGCGTGGGTGGTAGATGTTGTACCTTGCCCTGTTGTAGGTCTCCTGAAAACAGATTACACCGTTGAGTCCGTGGTGGGTGAGTTCTTCGTATTCTTCAGCAGCAAGTGGCATTACTTCGATTTTCAGGTCATCGAAATATTTCTTCGCCCTGTCAAGAGCTTCGGCAAGATAGGGGACACCAGCCTTTGCCGGGTTTTCGCCAGTTACCAGAAGCAGGCTCTCAAAGGGACCTGTCTGTTTTATGGCCTTGTACTCGTCTTCCATTGGGTTGGATGCATGGAATCCGCAATATACGCAGCCGTTTGCGCAGGAGTTGGTCAGATAAAGGGGGATGAACATTGATATTGTCTTTCCGAACCTTTCTTCTGTATAGTGCCGGCTCAGCCTTGCCATCTGTTCCAGAAAAGGAACAGCGGCAGGCGAAACCATTGCCATAAAGTCTTCTATGTCACAGTGTTCTTTGCTGAGAGCCCTGCGGACATCAGCTTCAGTCTTTGAGTTGATGCGTTCTGTTGTTTCTTCCCAGGAGATATTTTTTAGATATTCTGAAAACATTTTCCGATAAATTTAAAACTATGCTTCTATAGCTTCTTCAGGTCCCTGGACAATCTCATTGCGCAGAAGTTGGGACCGCACATTGTGCAATACTCTCCGTCTGTGTGACGGCCTTTTTCGAAATATTCCAAAGCTCGTTCCGGGTCGAGAGAAAGGTGGAACTGGTCTCTCCAGCGGAACTCGAAGCGGGCTTTGCTCAGGGCATTGTCCCTTACGACAGCACCCGGATGTCCTTTGGCTATGTCTGCCGCATGCGCAGCAAGTTTGTATGAAATTACTCCTGTGCGGACATCTTCTCTGTCAGGAAGCCCGAGGTGTTCCTTAGGTGTGACATAGCAGAGCATGGCTGTTCCGAGCCATCCGATCTGTGCAGCTCCGATTGCCGAAGTGATATGGTCATATCCCGGCGCAATGTCTGTTACGATAGGTCCGAGGGTGTAGAACGGGGCTTCGTGACAGCTTGAAATCTGGCGCTCCATGTTTTCACGGATTTTATGAAGCGGAACATGTCCCGGGCCTTCTATGAATGCCTGTACATTCTTTTTCCAGGCGCGTTCCACGAGTTCTCCAAGAGTATCCAGTTCGGCAAACTGGGCCTTGTCGTTGGCATCATATATGGATCCCGGTCTGAGTCCGTCTCCGAGAGATATGGCCACATCGTACTGTGCCAGTATGTCGCAGATGTCGTCAAAGTGCTCGTACAGGAAGCTTTCACGGTTGTGTATCAGACACCACTGGCTCATTATGCTTCCTCCGCGGCTGACAATTCCTGTGAGGCGGTTGTCTGCCAGGTGTACGTTGTGAAGACGTATGCCTGCGTGAATGGTAAAGTAGTCAACACCTTGTTCGCATTGCTCGATAAGGGTGTCACGGTAGATTTCCCAATCGAGTCTGGAAGGATCTCCATCAACTTTTTCAAGTGCCTGATAGATAGGAACTGTGCCTACCGGTACAGGGCAGTTGCGTATGATCCACTCCCTGGTCTCGTGGATATTGTCTCCTGTAGAAAGATCCATCAATGTATCTCCACCCCATTTGCAGCTCCACACAACTTTGTCCACTTCCTCTTCTATTGTAGATGTGGTGG
>CALADR010000108.1 GCA_937890845.1 uncultured Bacteroidales bacterium
AGAGTAGATTACCTTTATATAGGCACTTTTATCCGCAAATACCAGGAACTGAAAAAATGTAAAAATCCGATACCTGTATCTTGTTTTACCGCTACTGCAAAACAAAAGGTCATACAGGATATCCGGGACTATTTCAGGCAAAATCTTGACCTGGACTTGGAGTTATTCGCTTCATCCGCTTCCAGAACAAATCTTCATTATTCAGTCATACATTCTGAAAGCGAGAATGACAAATATACAAAGCTCAGGGAACTTGTTTCCGAATCAGCTTGTCCTGCCATAGTTTATGTATCCCGGACAAAACGCACTGAAGAGCTTGCCGAAAAACTGTCAAGAGACGGTTTCAAGGCAATACCTTTTAACGGGAAAATGGACTCTGATGAAAAAATTGCCAATCAGGACGCATTCATGAAAGGCCAGGCAGATATAATCGTGGCTACATCCGCTTTTGGCATGGGCGTAGATAAGAAAGATGTTGGTCTTGTCATACATTACGATATTTCCGACTCTCTCGAAAACTATGTCCAGGAGGCTGGAAGAGCCGGACGTGATCCAAGTCTTGAGGCAGAGTGCTATGTACTTTACAATGACAACGATCTGGACAAACATTTCATATTGCTGAATCAGACAAAACTCAGCATAAGTGAAATACAGCAAGTATGGAAGGCTGTAAAAGACCTTACCAGACAACGGATGAGCGTCAACTGTTCTGCTTTGGAAATAGCCCGCTGCGCCGGATGGGACGACTCGGTATCCGACATAGAAAACCGAGTCCGCACCGCATTGGCGACTTTAGAGCAAAGCGGGTATCTGACAAGGGGGAACAATGTTCCTCATGTGTATGCCACAGGAATAACTGTAAAAAATGTAGATGAAGCCAGGGAGCGCATAGCCTCTTCATTACTTTTCGGGAGCGACGAAACCGAAAAGGCTGTCCGCATCATCAAGTCGCTTATATCAAAAAAACATATTGCAAAGGCTCAGGATTCGGAATCGGAATCAAGGATTGACTACCTTGCCGACATTTTGGGATTCAGCAAAAAAGAAGTCATCTCTGTCGTGGAACGCATGAGACAGGAAGGCATATTGTCAGACAGCAAAGACATATCTGTTTATCTGCAGGATACAGGTGACACCGAGAGGAAGTCTCAAATGCACCTTGAACGGTTTGCCAAACTCGAACGCTATATACTGAAGTCCATTTCTGCTGGAACATTGCAAATCTCATATAAACAGTTCAATGAAAATGCCATTACCTGCGGCATCGGCACTTCAAAGGAAAAAGACATAAGAACACTGATCTGCTTCCTTAAATTAAAGGGATACATACATA
>CALADR010000109.1 GCA_937890845.1 uncultured Bacteroidales bacterium
ATTATTTTTGCGCCTTGATTTAGAAACTTATATTATGAGTGAACTCATCAAACATGAATGCGGGATAGCCATGGTCAGGCTGCTGAAGCCGCTATCCTTTTATAGAGAGAAATACGGGGATGCACTGTGGGGATTGAACAAGCTGTATCTGCTGATGGAAAAGCAGCATAACCGCGGGCAGGAAGGAGCCGGAATAGCTGCCGTAAAGCTGGATGCAAAACCAGGCCAGGAGTATATTTTCAGGGAAAGGGCTGAAGGCACAGGGGCGATTCAGGAGATTTTCGCCGCAGTCGGAAAGTCCATGGCTGATTTCAGAAAGATGAAACCGGATGCAGGCGAGGAAGAACTTCCGTTTGCCGGCAATATGTATATGGGGCATTTGAGGTACAGTACAACAGGACGCTCCGGAGTATCGTATCTGCATCCTTTCCTGAGACGCAATAACTGGAGAAGCAGGAATCTTTCATTGGCTGGAAATTTCAACCTGACCAATGTGGATGAGATAATGGATTTTATCGTGTCACAGGGACAGCATCCAAGACATAATGCCGATACGTTTATCATTCTTGAACAACTGGGCTATCTTCTTGATGAGGAGGTGGAACGCAAGTTCAGAAAATTCCGGGAAGAAGGACTGGGCGGGCAGGAGTTGAATGAGGCTATAGAAAGGAGTATAGATATTGAAGGTATTCTGCGAGAGGCTTCCGAGCATTGGGATGGCGGATACGTGGTTACAGGCCTGACCGGTAGCGGAGATTTGTTTGCTTTCCGTGATCCGCATGGAATCCGTCCCGCTTTCTGGTATGCCGATGATGAGGTCGTGGCGGTGGCATCGGAAAGGCCTGTAATCCAGACTGTTTTTGATCTTGATGTGGAGGTTGTGAAAGAACTGCTTCCGGGACAGGGGATTGTTGTACGTAGAGACGGTACTATCAGGCTGAGCATGATTCATCAAGCAGTAAATGCAGCTCCATGTTCTTTCGAGAGGATTTATTTTTCAAGAGGAAGTGACAGAGACATCTACCGGGAGAGAAAAATGCTCGGACGCCTGTTGTCCGAAGATATTCTGAAGAGCATAGATTATGATATCGGGCATACTGTTTTTTCATTTATCCCTAATACGGCTGAAGTGGCATATTACGGTATGATACAAGGCCTTGAGGAGTGGCTTGACAAGAAGAAGGCAGAGGAAATATGCAGCCGGAAGAATGAATTGGGGAGTGATGATATCAGGAGGATTCTTTCACGGAAGATAAGGACAGAGAAGCTGGCTATCAAGGATATAAAGCTGCGTACCTTTATAGCGGAAGGGAACAGCCGCAATGATCTGGCGGCCCATGTATATGATACGACTTACGGTACTGTGACTCCTGGAGTAGACTCCATAGTGGTGATTGACGACAGTATTGTGAGAGGAACGACATTGAAGCAGAGTATTGTCAGGATTTTGTGTAGGCACAGGCCGAAGAGAATCGTAGTAGTGTCATCTTC
>CALADR010000110.1 GCA_937890845.1 uncultured Bacteroidales bacterium
TGCCTCATATTAGCAGCAGCTCTGCCTCTGGCATATAGCAACTGCCGGATTCCGCTTCACGCCCAAGATTACGTAAGCACTCCAGTAACTATATCCGCAGAAAAGGTAAAACTCGGCGGAAAACTATTCTACTCTCATATAGTCCTGGAAAAACAGACCATATTTTCCATCAGCAAGGCATATAATACCACAGTAGATAAAATTTATGCAGCCAATCCCGGACTGAAGGAATCAGGACTGAAGAAAAATGCAATAATTCTCATTCCCATAGCAGAAGAGCCTACAGTAAAATCAGCCACCACTGAAACTGCAGTAAAAACAGAAACTGCAAATATGAGGCAGGCAAACCAAGAAAACACTTCTGCAAATGTCTCAGAAAAACAAGAAAAGGAGGAAGATGAGGAAGAGTCGAAACAGGAGCGCAGGAAAAAAGCCAGGACAGACAAAGACGATTTCATCATTCATACAGTCAGATGGTTTGAAGATCTGGATGTAATTTCCGAAAAATATGGAGTACCTGTAGATATGATTATGGAAATCAATGGTCTTTCAGGCAGGAAACTCAAAAACAGGCAAAAACTCAGAATTCCTGCAGACATTGACAAGTATCTGGAATCAACCAAACAGAATAATGCAAGCGCTGCAAATGACAGGACAGAGAATGAAATTTCAGAAACTGAAAAAAAGAGTTTGAAAGAAACTCTTTTCCCGTCAAAAGAAAATATTCCGGCAGAGAAACTAAGACCTGCAATAAAAAACAATGAAGTAAACGTAGTACTCATGCTGCCATTCAACGCACAGGACTCTGCAGGATGCAGCAAAACAAGTTTTGATTTCTACAGCGGAGCACTTATGGCAGCCAAAAAGGCAGGAGACAATGGAACCAATGTTGATTTCAGTGTATATGATGTAGCAGGCGGCAATATGCCTGTTACAGTAGAGCGTCTTGAAAAGACAGATGTAGTGATAGGCCCTGTCGCCCAAGGAGCGCTGGACAGACTGCTTGAAATAACTCCTCCAACTACATACGTAGTATCTCCGCTTGACCACAGGGCTGAACACCTGGCATCTACACACAGAAATTTCATACAGGCACCGACTTCTTCTTCAATGCAGTATGCAGACATGATAAAATGGCTGTCAGACGAAAGGAATCCCGGTGATCAGGTTCTTGTAATATACGAAAAAGGAATCCGCAAAAGCCAGGATGCAGATATTCTGTCGCTGAAGCTTAAAGAAGCCGGAATAAACTACAGTACATTCTCATACAGTATCCTTGAAGGAAGAAACATACTTGACTCTCTAAAGAGCAAAATGACACTTCAGAACACGAACAGGCTGATTATAGCATCTGAAAGCGAAGCATTCGTCAATGACGTTGTAAGAAATATCAACCTCATGATATACAATAAATACAATGCTGTCATTTATGCACCGTCACGCATAAGAAGTTTTGAAACCATTGAAGTAGAGAACCTGCATAATGCCAACCTTCATATAACTTCAGCATACTATGTCGATTACAGCGACCCTGAAGTAATGTCATTCATTAAGGAATACAGAGCCCTTTATAATGCAGAGCCATCCCCGTTTGCATTCCAAGGTTACGACATTACTCGATATTTCATTGATATCTGCGCCAAATACGGAGAAAACTGGCATGATTTTCTTCAGGACGAGAAAGGAAAAATGCTCCAATCAGATTTCAATTTCAAACGAGAAAAAGTAGGAATAGTAGATATCGGATATATAAATACAGCAGCAAAAAGAATAGTTTACGGACCGGACTACTCAATTACGCTTTCAAAAGATCTCTAGCATTTGCAATGGCTGCTTCTGAAAGAGAGGAGCCGCTCAACATACGGGCCAGTTCCAAAACTCTCTGTTCATCAGAGAGTTTTTTTATTGTTGTCTCCGCAACTGAAGTTTCCGGATCAATAGTCTTTGATACAAGATAGTGAGCATGCCCTTTAGCGGCCACCTGAGGCAAATGGGTAATCGCAAATACCTGCATAAAACTTCCCATTCCGCAAATCATAGTTCCCATTTTGTCTGCGACACTTCCGGAAACGCCTGTATCTATTTCATCAAAAATCATAGCAGGCATCTTGAAATACTTGGACATCAATGCTTTCATAGAAAGCATAATCCTAGACATCTCTCCGCCTGAAGCGCATTTTGAAACATCAGACGGGTTACTTCCGGATGCTGAAAATCTGAACATCACACTGTCCGCCCCTGACGGACCGGGCTCAGCCGGAAGCACATCTACAATAAATACCGAATAAGGAAGCTCCAAAAAACGGAGATTCTCCTGAATGGCTGCAGCCAGAGACGGTGCCGCACTACAACGTGAATCATGCAATTTTCCTGAAAGGACACCAATCCTTTCCGACACTGCATCCAATTCCTTTTTCCTTAAGGCAAGCTCCTCCTGCAGAGAGGCAGAATCTGCAATTCCTGCAGATAGGTTATCTTTCAGTTTCACCAATTCAGCTATACTATGGCAAGAATGCTTCTGCATCAGGCCATAAAGCATAGATATTCTGTCATCCACGGCCTGAAGCCTTTCCGGAGACACTTCTACAGAAGAACTCATATCGGCTACCTCCCCACAGATATCCTCAAGTTCATATCTGCAAGACTCAACCCTGGAAGAAAGCCCTGCAGCCGCTCCCATAAACACGGAAACCTTGTCAAGTTCCCTTTGCAGTTCTTTCAGCAATGACAATACGGGCTTCGTGCCTTCACTGTCATAGCCGTCACCAGAAAAAAGCGACTCAGCCACACATAAATGGCTTTTAATCTCTTCAGCATTCGCCAGTTTTTTCTGTTCCTCTTCAAGTTCTTCCAGCTCCCCATCCCTGAGCCTTGCCTCATCCAGCTGTCTGAACTGAGACTCCATATATGCCTTTTCAGCATCTGACCTTGAAATACGCTCCGTAAGAGACTTGATATCAGAAACAAGCCTGTTGTACAGATTCCACTCTGACATGTATTCTGACAGAATACAACCATTTCCTGCATATCGGTCAAGAATACCGAGCTGGAACTTCTTGTCAGAAAGAAGCATAGTCTGATGCTGGGAATGTATATCAATAAGCCCGGATGAAATAGCAGACAATGACGAAAGAGGGACCGGGCTGTCATTTATAAAAGCCCTGGAGCGCCCGCTTCTG
>CALADR010000111.1 GCA_937890845.1 uncultured Bacteroidales bacterium
ACAAAAAAAAGAGGATGCCCCAAAAGTCATAAGACTTTTTGAGGTCACTTCTCTTTTTTTACAATAATGCTCATTTTTCAATAATTTCTGAAAAAAAGCATTTATATTTGCACATTTGGCAATTATTGTAGCCAAACTGGAACTTGAATAAACAGATAAAACATTTATTATGAGCATCCAACAGGAAAAAATCAAAGAATTGGTTGAGCGTAGGGCCAAAGCCCGCATGGGCGGTGGTCAGAAAAGGATTGACGCCCAGCATGCAAAAGGAAAATTTACGGCACGCGAAAGAATCGCAATGCTCCTTGACGAAGGAAGTTTTGAAGAATATGATATGTTCGTACAGCACCGTTGTACTAATTTCGGTATGGAAAAGACCAAATTTGACGGTGATGGAGTTGTAACAGGACAGGGAACGATAGACGGAAGACTTGTATATGTATTTGCACAGGACTTCACAGTTTCAGGAGGATCTCTTTCCGAAACAATGGCTCAGAAAATATGCAAAGTCATGGACATGGCTGTAAAAAACGGTGCTCCATGCATAGGTCTTAATGACTCAGGCGGAGCCAGAATACAGGAAGGAATATGCGCACTTGCAGGTTTCGGAGAAATTTTCCAGAGAAACATCATGGCTTCCGGTGTCGTGCCGCAGATTTCTGGTATTTTCGGACCTTGCGCCGGAGGTGCGGTCTATTCCCCAGCCCTCACTGACTTCAACATTATGATTAAGGATACATCATATATGTTCCTTACAGGTCCAGGTGTCGTTAAGACAGTAACAGGAGAAGTAGTGACTCAGGAAGAGCTTGGAGGCGCAAGCGTTCACTCTACCAAGAGCGGAGTCGCTCATTTTGCCGCAGAAAACGAAACAGAAGGAATACAGATCATAAAAGACATCCTAAGCTTTATTCCTCAGAACAATATGGAAGAAGCTCCGGTAGTCCCTACCAATGACCCTATATCAAGAGTGGAAGACCTTCTAAATGATATCATCCCTGACAGCCCTAACAAGCCTTACGATATGTATAAGGTCATAGGTAGTATTGTGGATGACGGTAAATTCCTTGAAATACACAAGAGCTACGCAAAGAACATCATTATCGGCTTTGCACACATGAACGGCAGATCTGTAGGTATAGTTGCAAACCAGCCTAAGATTCTTGCGGGAGTTCTGGATATCAATGCATCACGCAAGGCAGCACGCTTTGTACGTTTCTGTGATGCCTTTAACATTCCTCTGGTGACACTCGTGGATGTACCTGGATTCCTCTGCGGAACACAGCAGGAGTACGGCGGAATCATTGTACACGGAGCAAAACTTCTTTATGCATACGGTGAGGCTACAGTTCCTAAAGTAACCGTAACTCTCAGAAAGTCATACGGAGGTTCACACATAGTAATGAGTTGCAAACAGCTTCGCGGAGACATCAACTATGCATGGCCATCAGCAAATATCGCAGTAATGGGAGCAGAAGGCGCAGTAGAAATCCTCTACTCAAAGGATATCAAGGCTATGGAAGATCCTGCCGAGAAGGCTCGCGTAGCTGAAGAGAAGAAAAAAGAGTATAATGATCTTTTCTGCAACCCTTATCAGGCAGCAAGTTACGGATACATCGACGATGTAATTGAACCAAGAAACACAAGGTTCCGTGTCATCAGGGCTCTCGAGCAGTTGGCCAACAAGAAGGTTGTGAATCCTGCCAAGAAGCACGATAACCTCCCTCTGTAATCCACTGTATAACTGAAAGATTTTCATAAAGATGATAAACAAACTTAAATATATGTCCGCATCTGCCGTTCTGCTGCTTGCAAGCTTGAGTATGTCAGCCCAGCACAGTGAGGTCGTTGCAGAAAAAAGCCGCATAATGGCCGAAAGAGACCCTTACGGCTTTATAATGCTCATCACTTGTGCAGGAGTGGTG
>CALADR010000112.1 GCA_937890845.1 uncultured Bacteroidales bacterium
TTGTACCATAGTGAAAAGAAACGTCCTTGCAGTCTATGATTTTAGTGCCCAGACGTGTGCTTCCCTGTACTTCAGAGAGTGAAATCTGCTTTTCTGCATATGACTGTGCGGCCCTGTCTTTGATTTCGTGGAAAGCATTTATTCTGTATCTGGCCTTTCCTGTGCGGGCCTGTGGCGTGCTTCTTATCCATTCCAGCTCGCGTCTGTATATGTTACGCACTTTTTCTGTTTCCGCATTGAAGTTGGCAATCCTTTCCTGCCTCTTTTCCAGGAAGTTCTGGTAGTTTCCTTTATAGGTATAGACAGCGCCTCTGTCCATTTCCATTACAGTGTTGCATACCTTGTCCAGAAAATAGCGGTCGTGTGTCACCATCAGGAGTGTACAACGCGAACGTGAAAGGTATCCTTCCAAAAATTCTATTGCATTGATGTCCAGGTGGTTGGTAGGCTCGTCCATAATCAGGAAATCAGCCTCTGAAGCGAGCATTTCAGTGATGGCTACACGCTTTACCTCTCCTCCCGAGAGTTCTTTCATCTTCTGTTTCGGGTTTGGTAGGTTGAAGCTTGTCAGGAACTGCTTTACCCTGAGTTCGTACTCCCAAAGGTGTTCCTGGTCCAAATGTTCTGTAAATCCTGAACTATGGTCCATAATCTGGTCGAAAATGGATTTTTCGGGGTCATGGTCGTATTCCTGTTCCAGGAAAGCAATGCGTATATCTTTCAGGAACATTATTTTTCCGCCTGAGTCAGACTTGTCCTTTCCTGCCAGGATTTTCATCAGGGATGTCTTTCCTGTACCGTTTGGAGCGATAAGGGCTATCTTATCGCCTTCATTTATGTTGAATCCTATATTTTCAAAGAGAACTTTCGGTCCGTATGACTTGGAAATGTTTTCAATCTGGAGGTAACTTGCCATCTTTTTACTATTATAGTGCAAATATAGCAAAAAGCGAGAGCAGAGACAAAGTTTACTTTGGCTATGCCGAGCGCAAGCGTTTATGTGAGCCTTGGCTCGAATTGGCAAAAAGCGGTATATGTAATCCAATATTTCATAACTTTACTGAAAATCTATCGATATGGCAAACTACAGCATATATTTCAGTCCGACAGGAGGAACAAAAAAAGTAGCGGACCTTCTGACTGCAAATTTTGACGGTGTATTTAACGAAATTGATCTGAGTCATCAGGTCGTTAAGACAGTATTTGACAGAGATGATATCTGTGTGATATCAGTTCCTTCATACGGAGGACGCGTACCTGCTGTTGCCTGCGAGCGTCTTAAAAATATGGCAGGCAGGGGAGCGAAGGCTGTCTTGAACTGCGTATATGGAAACCGTGCATGGGACGATACTTTGACTGAACTTCAGGATATTCTTGAAAGACAGGGGTTTAATTGTCTGGCGGCAGTCGCGGCTGTAGCTGAGCACTCACTTTTCCGTCAATTTGCTACAGGTCGTCCGGACGACTCTGATGCAGAAGACTTGAAAAGGTTTGCAGAAAAGATCAGGGTACACCTTGAAAATAATGAGCCGGGAACACTCAGGCTCGAAGGCAAGCATATAAAATATAAAGAGTTTGGCGGCTCTCCGCTCAAGCCTATGGCAAATGATGACTGCACAGGATGCGGACTTTGTGCTGAGGAATGTCCTGTGGAAGCAATAGATCCACTGAATATTAAGGATGTGGACAAAAATTTATGTATCAGCTGTATGAGATGCGTCCGGATTTGTCCGTCAAATGCCAGAAAAGTTGATCCGGATATATGGTCTGCCATTAGCCGGAGGCTTGAACCTGTTCTTGGCGGTCGTAAGGCCAATCATCTTTTTCTATCAGAACCGATGAGTGAAAAGGAAAAAATGCTTGCCGGAATGTACTATTCGGCAGTTGACAGTCAGTTGCTTCAGGAATTGAACGATACCAAATTGCTCCTGCAGCAATATAACAACCTTTCTCCACAGGATATTGAATCCCGCCATGAAACAATGAAAAGCATCCTTGGAAGTACTGCGGATGACAATTTCTTTGTGATGC
>CALADR010000113.1 GCA_937890845.1 uncultured Bacteroidales bacterium
AGTAAAGGTCCGACCAGTCTCCTCCTTTGGAAAGGGCCTCAGTCATGAGATGTTCCAATTGAGGTACGCTAATCTTGAAAATATCTAAAAAATATTGCTTGTCCATTCTTCTATATTGTACGCGATTTCGCGTATCATTTCATATGTTTCTTTATCTTTTATATTAATAACGTCGTTTTTGCAGCCCTCGGCAATCACTCTGAACGGAACTCTGGAATTGTCTGCCAGTATCCATCTGTCGCATAGCGGTATATAGTCTTTGAAAAAATAACTGATTCCTACCTTGTATCTGCGCCTGATGGTTTCCTCAGGAATGTTGTGTCCTCCGGCTTCTACGCGGGCCTTGACCCTTGCGACAGCGAGATCCGGAGAATTGAGCCAAAAGTACATTAGCGTTACTGTATATCCTTCTTTCTGAGCCATTTGGATCATTTTTAGCAATGTCCTTGTGGCCAATGTCGTTTCTATACCGAAATCTTCCTTCCTTTTGAAAAGGTATTTGATTTTAAGCAGCATCAGGCGGCTGGCCTGTATTGACGCCTGCTCCGGATTGAACGGTGAAAGACCTTTTGCAAACTCATCAGAGTTTACGAACTGGCTGCATTCGAGCATTTCCGGAAGGAGCGTGTATGATGCCGTTGTTTTTCCGGCACCGTTGCATCCTGATATGATATAAAGTTTTGGCATATCCGTGGGTTATATAGATGTTATTGATATGTGGAAGCCTTATTATTGTCCTGCATGTGTGACTCCGTATCCGAAGAGTGCGAAATCTCCCTTGCATGGATCTCCCGGGAATATGTCCCGAAAGGCATCTGTGATTTCCCTGACTGTGACTATGTCTTTCTGTTTCCGGACAGTAAGCCCGATTGTTGTAGCAACATTGTGGACATGAACATCCAATGGTATCAGAAGATCATTTTTGTCACTGTTTTTCCATAGTCCCAAATCAACTTTTCCGTCATCCCTGACCATCCATCTGCGCATCATGTTGATTTTTTTGTCTGGTGCTTTTTTATCTTCCTTTCGTCCGAAAATCCTGCATCTTATTTCCTGATTGCTAAGATTCTCAATGCTGTTTGTCGTAGAATATATTTCTTTCAGCCTTTTACAGATGCCTGCAAACTCGCTCCATTTTACAGTGCGGTGCAGACTCGCATCCTCATCACGGTAGTCTCCGCTCATTACATAGTCCAAAGGGTGCCACTGCATTTCATCCAATGCCCTTGAGCAGTCCCTTACTATCATAGACCTGCGCCCCCATGCCAGATGGGCGGCAATCAGAGCTGAAATTTCTACATCTGCAATACTGCGTTTGCCTTCCCTGTAAAGCGCAGCCATTGCAGTCGGGAAAATTACAGGATCTTCACTGAAGTATTTCGGGTCGTTGTATTCATCGGCCCATTCTATCAATTGCTGTCTGACTGAATTATCCATAAAAAATCTGTTGCAGATTGCAAATATAGCAAAAAGCGAGAGCAGAGGCAAAGCTTGTTTTGACTATGCCGAGCGCCAGCGTTTATATGAGCCTTGGCTCAAATATAAGAAAGTATTCCGCCGGAAAACGGCGGAATACAGCTTCTAAAGTTTTCTATTTTTATAAGTTTCTATTGCTTTCGGAATCACCCTTTCGTAGTCTTGTTTGAGAAACAGTGGCGATGTAATAATGAAATCTGCAGTACTTCTGTTAGTTGCAAAAGGTACATTGTATAGTGAAGCAAGCCTTACAAGTCCCATCACATCATTTTGATGCCCCTGCATAATCAGGTTGTCGCAGAAGAATACAAGCATATCTGCTTTACCTTCCGCAATCATGGCACTTATCTGGGCATCACCGCCTAGAGGACCGCTAAGCAAGCAGTTGACTTCCGGACAACGGCCTCCCAGAACTTCTTCAAGTGCTTGTTTTACAAGACGTCCTGTAGTTCCTGTGCAATATAGTGTACTGTGTTCGAATGATTCTGCATTTATTTTTACCCAATCGACAAGTTCCGATTTCCTGGCATCATGAGCCACAAGTGCGATGTTCTTAATCATAATCCAATTTTTAATTGACAATAAAGTTGATGTCGCCTGTTTGCAGGCAAATTTTTTAATAATTTCAATATGTGTGCCATTTATTATGTTTTAGATAGCTATAACACTATAATTATGAATAATTTATTATTTTTGTAGAAAATTTCAGAACCAGTCTGTGATGAGAAAAAGAACATCCTTGAAAATAGATCCGGAATATCTGAGGAAGCAGAAGGCCTCCATGGTAAGGAAACATCGTCAGGTGATTTACCTGAATGACAGAGAAATGGCTGCAATTTCAAAATATTGCGAGATGTTCAAGGTGCGCACCAAGTCAGTATTGATGCGTGAGGCAGTTATGGAAAAGGTTCTTAAGGAACTGGAAGACAATCATCCGACATTGTTTTAGAATTTATCGGAAGGTCGGTTGAGTATTTGTCATTATAAAGTCAGGTACTTCATAATTTGGAATAAAAAAGAGCGGTCCGGAGTAATTCCGGCCGCTCTTTTTTCAAGAGAGGGCAATCCCCTCTCTGTGTGTTATGCTTATTTTGCAGGAGACATCATGACTTCGATGAAGTTGCCCTGTGAAAGGACTTTTTCCAGAATTGCCTTGATGTTGTCAGCGCTGATTTCTTTTACTGCAGCCTCGTACTCCTTATCGTAGTCAATGCCGTAGTTGAAATACATCTGGAGACTGTTCTGCCACCAGCCGTTGTTAATCCTGTTTTCAGGAAGGTTCTTCTTGAAATTCTCCACAGTCTTTGTCAGCTGCTCGCTAGATGGTCCTTCTTTCATCAGTTTGTTTATGCCTGCAACAGCCAGTTCCCTGAGCTTGTCAGCAGATTCAGGGTTGGTATCGAAGTAAATCTGAATTATTGCTCTTTCCTTAGGTGACTTCTGCATATGTGCCGCCTTCGTCTTCGCGAAGTGATTCTGTATAAATCATATCAAGGACATATTTTGCAGCATCAAGCATGACATCATCCTTTACAGAGTAAGGGATATATGAAGAATATACCTGAAGCACAGTTGACTTAGGTGTTTCCATAGTCACGTCGAAATGATTTTCAACCTGACCTTTGACTATGTCGTCATTGTTGTCAACCCATTCGCTTGCTTTCTTTCCTTTAGGAAGAGATCCGATGTACTTTTCAACCAAAGGCTTGAGTTCATCAAGATTTACATTTCCTGTAATATAAAGAGTAGCTCCTGCTGCATCTTTGAAGAGCTGGTTTCTATATACTCTTTCTATAGTTTCAAGATTGGCCTTTTCGAGCATCTCCATGTCGATTACAGCCTTTCTTGGGTTGTTGCCGTACATAGTATTGGTGAACTCTTTCTGGAATTTGAATTCCGGCTGGTTCATCATATTTGGAAGCACTGCCTTGAGCTGCTCGATTCCTGTCTGGAACTCTTCTTGATCGAAACGAGGCTCAGCGAATGTGAGATACATAAGCTGGAATGCAGTCTCAAGATCCTTAGGGGTACAGTTGGCTGAAATTCCATGTCTGATGTTGGACACGAACGGTGCCACTCTTGCATTTTTGCCTGCAAGCATCTTGCTGAGTGTAGTTCCAGGGAATTTTGACAGTCCGGTATTGTTCAGGAACAGTCCGAATACATTGGACTCGAAAGAAGGAAGGTCTTCAGTAGCGATGATTGAAGAACCTCCGTCTTTAGAAAGGCTCATAATTATCTGGTCTTTCTTATATTCGGTAGGAAGTACTACGACTTTTACTCCGTTTTTCAGAATCCACTCCTGTACAGTCTTTCCTCCTATTGTCTTTTCTGAAGTTTTCTTTACAGCAGCGCCTTTAAGAAGCGAAGTATCCATAAGAGGCTCTGATGTATTGACAGTCTCGTTAGGAGTGATTTCAGAAGCCTTTACCTCTGCTATGGCATTAAGGAAATCCTGTTTTGTAGGATGGGAGAGTCCTTCTTTTTGAGGAGCTTTGTAAAGAATTACAAGGTTCTCATCAGTGATGATACCTGCTGCTACCTGATTGAGGAGGGCTGCATTTATCTGGGCACAGATGAGTTTTGCTGTCTCATATTCAGCCTTAGGTTCCATATAAGGATAGTTATCGAAGAAGTTGTTGGTAAGGGCATTGATGAAATCACCGTTCTGGCGAGAGTCTGCTCCTGCCACTGCCTTCTCGAAAATGCTGAGGATGTTATCCTTTGCTCTGGCTACTTCATCGTCAGAGAAACCATACCTCTTCATTTTTTCTACCTCGGTCATGAAAGCCTTGAATGCGGAGATTCCTTCTCCGTCCTTGCAGCTTACATTGCCGAAAGTGGCTTCCATGGTTTCGCAGAGCTCTCCGATACCCAGACTTGCGCTGATGAAAGGAGCGTTCGGCTTGGCTGTAATGTCTCCGAATCTCTCAGACATGATGATTGAGATATAATATTTTATCATTGTCATCATCATACCCATATCTGTGCTGTTCAACTCCTCAGGCATTGGCTCTCCTTTCCAGAGAATCTCGAGAGAAGTGTCATGGGCTTCAGGGTCAGTCATGATTCCTATCATAGGCTCTATGTTGCCTGGAATTTTGTGCGATTCCTTTGGCTGTGGGTTGACTGAGGCAGGTATGTCAGAGAAGACTTTCTGGATTTTTGCTTCTACCGCATCTACATCAATGTCTCCCACTACGATTATCGCCTGAAGGTCCGGACGGTACCATGTATGATAGAAGTTGGTCAGGCTCTCTGGCTTGAAAGTCTCGAGGTTTTCCTGGCTGCCGATGAGGGTACATGTAGAATATTTTGAATCTCCATAATAATATGGAAGTGACTTCTCATGCATTCTCCAGTTGGCATCCCTTCTTGATCTGCGCTCCTCGATGATAACTCCTCTTTCCTTGTCGATTTCTTCAGGTGCGCAAGTCACGAAGTGTGAGTAATCGTGGAGGATAAGAAGGCAAGAGTCTATCACACCTTCGCGTACAAGAGGAATATTATTGAGCATATAAGTGGTCTGCTCGACACCGGTAGCTGCATTTATGTTGCGTCCGAATTCAGCGCCTATGCTCTGAAGGTACTCAAGAATACCCTTGTCAGGGAAATTTTTCGTTCCGTTGAAACACATGTGCTCAAGGAAGTGTGCCAGTCCGTCCTGATCTGGAGTTTCCTGAATAGCTCCGACATTTGTTGCAAGGTAGAATTCAGCCCTGTCAGCAGGCTTGTCGTTATGCCTTATGTAGTAGGTAAGGCCGTTTTCAAGCTTGCCTTTCCTTACGGCAGGATCATTCGGAAGCTGGTTCTGTCCGAATACTGTAGCAACAGTAAAAATCGCTGCAAAAAATAAAATAATCCTTTTCATATTAATTAAATTAATGGATATTTCATATTAATTTGGTTTTTCGGCCAATCAAATATCTCACAAGGTTATGAATAATTAAGTAAAATTCAAAATTTTTGTAATAAGCTGTTTTGAATTTTGTCAATATTGATTTTAAGAAGTATTTTTGGGTTTTCAAAAAATCTTATCGGTACGGAAAGAGATGGTAGATTCCAGGTTGAAAATATTCGAAGCTGTGGTCAGAGAACACAGCTTTACGGGGGCGGCACGCTCTTTGGGTATTACGCAGTCTGCTGTAAGCCAGTGTATTGCGGATCTGGAAAAAATGCTTTACGTGCAGTTGTTCCGCCGTTCCAGAGAGGCCGTTATACTTACTGAGGCCGGCAGGAGGTTTTCCGGGTATGCTTGCAATATACTGGATCTTTATGGGGAGATTTCAGAAGCATTTCCGTTGCCTGCAGAAAAAAAATCAAGTATTATTAAAGCAGATGTGTCTCCTGATACAGTTTCGATGCTTTTCCCGGATCTTATTTCCTCATTTGTGATGGGAGGATACAGGTTTTCTATTGTGGAAGAGCCAGGGGACTTCTCAGTGCATAGTGCAGTACAGGGTGTTGATATGACATTGCATGAAGGTGAATGTTTAGGTATTTCACCGTTATGTGCTGTTGTGCATCCTTCTGTGCCGGCAGCGTATTATGGAGCTGTTTCCCTTTCGGATATATCTCCGTTGAAAGTAGCAGTCTGGTCTCCTGTAATGGAATTTTGCAGTAATATAGAATCAAAGATTGTATTCAGTTCCGCAATTACTGATACCATAATCAGTCTGGTAGCTCAATCCGAATCTCTCGTGGGCGTCGTACCGTTGCATTCCGTGTATAAAAAACTTTCAGACAGGAGTCTGGTCCGTCTGCCGATTTTGAAATCACCTGTAAATGTGGCAGTGTATCTCAGAGCGACTGATGAGTTTTCATCCGGGGATATTTACAGCGCTCTCCGCCGCAGGCTGGTTTCCTTGCTGGAATTCAATTGGATTTCCAAAAACTCATTCTAATGATAATGTCTTTAATCTGCTATTTGTTTTGAAATTTGTTATAATTAGCTGTCAAACTATTTCAGTTTATTCTAAAAATGCTTAAGTTTGAGAGAAATTATATTTTTGATTTCGTATGATAAATGTGAGACTGCCGGAAGAAAAAGACAGAAATCTGGCATTTTATCTGGCAATGGAAGAGTATGTCGCCGGAAAGTTTGCTTCAGGGGATTATTTTTTTCTATGGAGAACAGGCCCTTCCGTTATTTTCGGAAGAAACCAGCAGATGGAGGCAGAGGTAAATGTACCGTATTGCCGCAGCCATGGTGTGAATATTTTCAGACGTAAGAGCGGGGGAGGATGCGTATATTCTGATTGGGGTAATATAATGCACTCATGTATAACTACATCAGGATTGGAGCCTGCGTTTACATTTGAGTCATATATGCAGCGTATGGCATTGCTGCTCCGTCGTCTTGGACTGGATGCTTCTGTGAGTGGGAGAAACGATATAATGGCTGGTGGATACAAGGTTTCAGGCAATGCTTTCCATGTTTTGCCGCGTCGCTGCATAATTCACGGCACTCTTCTCTATGATGTAGATATGGAAGCTTTATCGGAAGCTATAACACCGTCGGCGGAGAAATTGGCTCTTAAAGGTATCAGCTCTGTCAGACAACGTGTGAAAAACCTGAGGGATATGCTTGGAATAAGCATAGAGGAC
>CALADR010000114.1 GCA_937890845.1 uncultured Bacteroidales bacterium
AACAGACAGTCAACCTAAATCAGGAAATGACAAGCTGATGCATATTGTTCGAGATCAAAAAAGATATGTGTCTTGAAACCATCGTAATGCTGTATTTGGGAAATATCTGAGACAGAGCCTGCAACGGCATTTATATCCTTCATTCGGGCTGCCAGATTTTCCAATTCCTTGCAGTCAATCAGGGAAATGGTTCCGGACGATTTTCGGTATAGTTTCATGAATGATTCGCATGATTCTTCCAGTCCGTGATTGGAGCGGAACAGAAGCGGGATTATTTCCTGATAAGGGAAGCCGGTACCAAGGACTTCTGCGGATGATGCTATTATATAATTTGTATTTTTCCTCATATCATACAATGCCTCTATAGAAGACATGAAACATGCATCGAAAAGGATATATTCATAGTGTGTATTTGCCAAAGCCTTTGACAGAGCCGGTATTTCCATGCAATCCATGTCGTCCTGACCGAAAAAGCGGGTGGTGCGTTTCAGGCTTTTGGTTTCATTTTCGGCCATCAGGTAGCGGTCGTATGTATCAGATGGTACCCATCCTCCTCCATGAGACGACATTATTAGTCCATATGTTTCTGCCGGCATTCTTTCTTTTGCTATCTCAATTATTCTGGACATGAAGTCAGGATCAACGGATGAAGTATTGTCCGGTGCAAACTCTTGGATAACATCCTGTATAATGCGTCCGTCTTCAGCTTTTACAAGTTCTGTCAGTCGGGTATAGTTTCCTCGGTCATAGAATACTGCGATTCTTCCATTTTCAGGGATCCGATCAGCCACTCCCATTATTTTATTAAGGTTATTGTCCATGAATTTTTCAAGACCGTTATTGCCCATCATATATACAATTAGAGTGTGGCTACGTTGTTTTTGTGTTGTCATTGTTATAGGAGATGACGTGGCCGTGCCTCCTTTCCCGGAGGCGGCCGCAACAATCGTATATGATGTCTGTGGTTTGAGACCGTTTGCCTTTACGGTAGTCTGACTTACTGCATCCGTTTTGTTTCCTGACGCAAGTATGCTTTCTGCCGAAGGAACTGGATTTTCCGACTCTATGCAGATCCATGCACATTCATTGGCATTTTCCGCTGTTACTGTAAAAGTCAGGAAATGGTCAGAAGTTTCTCCAGGTGTGACCGTAACTGTAGGAGCTGCTGTGTCTTCTTTTGAGCATGAGGTGACAATGAAACCCAGTCCGAATAGTGTGACTGCGATTAAACAGATTAGATGTAAATTTTTCATGACAGTATTGACATTAAAAAAACTTTTTAAAAAGTGCTGCCATGTAAATGTAATTAAAATTATTCTAACTGCAAACTATTAATAACAAGTGAACTACAATATTATATAAATGTATAATTTTTTTATTCCGACAGTTGTGTCTATTATTTTTTTTCTTATATTGTGCACATAAATTTGTTTTATACAATTAATTTATTAAGGCTAATAACTTAGAACCACTTTTAAGATGAAAAAAATCAGACTGTTGGCTTTATTTGCGACATTCGTTGCAGTGTCGTTGACTATCGGGTCATGTAAAGAGGCAGCCGAAGAGGTTAAAATGCCCAAAGTGACTTTAAGTAAAGTGGAGGCCACTCCAAATTCTCTGACATTCACTGTAGAACCTTCTGATGCGCAAAAGTGTGCATGGCTTTATGTGGAGGAAGGCAGTGAAACTCCTGATGCAAATCAGATTATTTCGACAGGTACGCATGTGTCTTGTGAAAAAACTTCGACTGTTACGGTAACTGAACTTAAGCCGGCTTCCATGTATGTTGTTCTGGCTGCAGTCTCCGGCAAAGATGGAACTGCAGTTTATGACAAACTGGTTATGGAAACACTGGAAGAGTCCGGCCAGGAAAAACCGGAAGGGCAGTATGAAATTACTTTTACAGATGTAGTCTGTGACAATCAGTATGCTGATCCTGGTGAATTCTATATAATAATGAAGGATGCCAAAGGAGAGCATGACCTCAAACTTGATTTCTTTGCACCTGAAGATGCGGTCGCCTTACCTGAAGGTACTTATAAAATAGGTGACGGAGAAGAGCCTTTTATACTTAATAA
Source organism: uncultured Bacteroidales bacterium (assembly GCA_937890845.1). GTDB lineage: Bacteria > Bacteroidota > Bacteroidia > Bacteroidales > UBA932 > Cryptobacteroides. The sequence continues at coordinate 2,079 of CALADR010000114.1, forward strand.
GGAATATACTTTTTTAAATATCAAAGCTGTCGGCTCTACAAGCACTGATGTGGTCATGTTCAGTGAAGGAACTGTGGATGTGTCCAACGACGGGGGAAAATACGTCCTGGATGTAAATCTGGTAGCAGCCGAAAGCGGAAATGTTTATAAGAGTCATTTCGAAGGAGTGATCAAGGGTATGCCGACAGAGCCTTCAGAGGTCATTGAGGTGGCTATGAGTGCGGCAAACCTGCATGTAAATTCAGATGCTGCTGCAGGTTATTTCCTTGTGAAACTTAATAATGACTCATGGTCTCATGAGATGTCTCTGCAGTTCTATGCGGCAGCAGGATCAGGAGTCCTTCCTGATGGTGTATATACTGTAGGAGATTCAAAAAAACCTGGAACCATCGGTATAGGAAGCTGCCTTGATATTCAGAACAAAGGCTCCAATTATTTCAAGTCGGGTACAGTTTCAGTGACCAGAAATGGAGATATATACAAGTTAGAAACAAACCTTACAGGGCGTGACGATGACAGGCTTTTCAAGGTGACTTTTGAAGACAGGATTAATGGAATGGAGACCGAAGAACAGAAGGTTATCGAACTTGTAGCTACGTCATCGACCTTGTACAGCAGCAGTCCGGATAAAGGGCAGTTCTATGTGAAATTCAATGATGCAGACTGGACCTTTGATATGGCTGTTGATTTTTATGCTGCTGCAGGATCTGTAATCCTTCCGTCTGGTACATATTCTGTAAAAGACGGTTCTGTGGGTGCAAAAAGCTATGTGGAGCTATATGAGTCATCTGTTACCAAGAGACATGATTTAAGTGCTGGAACTGTAGAGGTTGCAAAGGAAGGTAATGTATATACTATCAGGATGAATCTGACTTCCAAGACCGAATCTGCATTGCTTAAAATTACTTTCACAGGAGAAATTAAGGACATGCCTGTTGAGGAACCGGAAAATGTTTATAATTTTTCCTTGGATGTAGCCAAGTATCATTTAAATTCAAAGCCGGAGGAAGGTTATTTCCTTGTGAAACTTAATAATAACTCATGGTCTCATGAGATGTCTCTGCAGTTCTATGCGGCAGCCGGATCAGAAATACTTCCTGATGGAGTATATACGTTAGGAGATTCAAAAACCCCTGGAACCATAGGTGTAGGAAGCTGTCTTGATATTCAGAATAAAGGCTCCAATTATTTCAAGGCTGGCAAAGTAGTAGTGTCCAAGACCGGTGATGTTTATAAATTCGATATGAATTTGACCGGACGTGACGATGGCCGTATCTTCAAAGGAACTTTTGAAGGCAAGATAGGCTAAATTTATAAGGAATTTTTAAGAAAATTGAGCAGCTTCTGAAAAGCTGTAGATATTTTATAGTACTTAAGTATAATTAATTCACTAAACAATGAAAAGATTTTTTTCGACAGTGTTTTTGTCAACAGCTTTGACTTCGTTGGCATTATTGTCACTATCATCTTGTAATAAAGATACAGATCAGGCAGGAGGTGAGATGAGTGTAACCCTTGAGCAAGTCGAGGCTACTGAAAGTACTCTTACTTTCGTAGTGAACCATTCAAATGCTGAAAAGTGCGCTTGGTGGTATGGTACTGCAGATGAGGCTGTTCCTTCTGCAGAGGATATCATTGCTACAGGAACATCTCTCAATACAACTGTAAGTAAATCAACAGTAATTATCGACGATTTGCCGGAGTTTACTGAGTTTGTGATAGTTGCGGCGGTGTCTGGTAATGGGAAAGTCCTTTCGTCAGAACCTCTCAAGATGACAACATTAGGCAGTGAAGTCATTTTGCTTGATGCTGTCTATAGCGACGCAAATTCAGCCGGAGCAGGAAATTATTCCATTGCATTGGGAAATTCGGATATAAATGAGAATTGGGAGCCTGTTAATGTCGGGGATAAGTATGTGAGCCTTGAGTTGTTCAATGTAAAGGATACAGATCCGATTAATGCAGCCCTTCCTGACGGAGAGTATAAGGCCGGTAGCAAGACTCCGTTTACTTGGGACCCGTCTTCTTCTTATCTGTGCATGCGTGTTGATGATACGGCAGAAGGCGTCAAATATATGCCTTTCGTTTCAGGAACAGTTAATGTAGCCCGTGATGGCAACACATATTCAATAGATGTTAATCTTGTGCTTCTTGAAGGAGGAGATGAGATTAAGGTAAAATACAGCGGCCCTATACAGTTCGTGCAGGGCGCTACTGCAGCCGGTCGCTTTGAAGATCCTCAGAATGTGACATTTACTGCGGCAAGTGGCCGTTATTACGGAAACTGGTTCTATCCGTTCAGTGATGATATGTTGCTGGAGTTCTATGCAGGAGAACGTAATGCATCAGGCAATCTGGTAGATGGATACAAACTTCAGATGATGTATGTCTTTACACAGAAGCTGGAGGATACATCTGTCAGCCCGGTTCCTATTGAGAACGGAACATATACAGTATCTTATGGAACCAACCATCAGCATCGTGTCCCTAGGACATTTACAAAGGGAGAAGTGACTGATTTTTATGGTACAATGGTTGAGTTGGGTACTATCTTTAAGCACATTGACTCCAAGACTGGCCGCAATACATTAGGCGTGATTACAGGAGGCACAATGAAGGTTTCAGGCTCAGGCTCATCTTACACGTTTGAATTTAATTTTGTAACTGAAGAAGGGGTTGAAATAAAAGGTTCTTATAGTGGCGATATCGATTTGCAGAATAAATGCGACAATTCAAGCAGAGAGTATCTGTCAAGTGTTCTGACTTCTGATTATCAGCTTGATTTTCCGGCGACTACAAAGGCTATGGCTTATTATATGGGAGATTATCTGCATGTAGGATTGAACTCATGGCTGCTATACTTTATGGGAGATGATCCGGGTGATACTATTTCATTGGAGTTCTTTACTGACAAAAGCGGAGGCTCTCAGATTTCTGAGGGAACTTATACCATTTCCGGTGATTACTCAGAGTTTAAGTCCGGTCAGATAATTCCTGGATTTTATCCAAGGGGTGGCGGAGATCTTCTGTATAGCTGGTATGGAGATACATCAAGTCAGGATCAAGATGGTAATACTCAGAAACTTGCACCTCTTACAGGAGGAACGATGAATGTCTCTATGTCTGGTAATAAATATGTCTTCAATATGAAATTTACTGATGATAAGGGGCATGCTATTTCAGGTCAGTGGACAGGAGACGTTGAGTTTTCAGATTTGACTCAGGCTTCGGAAAGTGCTGTTGAGTCTTTGAGAAAGCAGTTTGCTTCAAAGGTTGGGGCCAGGTAAGCCTTAAGTTATATCTTTTGATTTAGCGGTGAGAGGGGGAAAGCCTTGCTTTGCAAGTCTTTTCCCCTTCCGCTTGCCGCGGAGGCCCTTGCAAACACGCAGAAGCCCATGGCTTGCAGCCATTCCGTGCTTTTTTATTTTTCTCCTTATGTAAGCAAGCTTCCAACGGAGAAATAAAAAAGCCCGGTGCTATCGCACTGGGCTTCAGGTGTTTGCGGAGAGAGGGGGATTCGAACCCCCGTGGCACTTTTGGCGCCTACACGCTTTCCAGGCGTGCCTCTTAAGCCACTCGAGCATCTCTCCAAATTCAAGCGGCTGCAAATATAGCGATAATTTCGCTTTTTGCAACCGCTTGATTTAAGATTAGTTCTCTTTGTCGAGAATCATAAGTACTTTGCCTTCTGCGTCAAGAAGCTGGAGCTTGTCTTCTCCGTCTTTCTTTACAGATGCAGTAGCGTTGATTGCATCCAGAACTTCTCTTTCAAGCTGAGCATCAGGACCAGCCATCATAGTAGTGGCCATATCGCTGAAAGTGAGCTTCTTTCCATCCTGCTTGAAACTTCCGTTCATTATGTTGCAGCTGGTGTGTCCGTGTACACGGCCTTCTTCAGCGTTGAATTCGATAAATGGATCATTCTCTACAGCCTCTACTTCCTTGCCGTTGATGTTGACGATCTCCCATTTGCCGTTAAGTTCGGCATTCCCGCAGCACGATGCAAACATTGTCATTGAAGCCGCAGCAAACAATACTGATAGTGTTTTTTTCATACTATTAAAATTTTATGTTTAAAAGTAAATGTGAAAAGTTTTTCGATACAAAAAACAGGCCATGCGCTTTTAGAACGGTGTTTTGAGGGTTAATTTGTCAAAGGAGCATAATGATGAGTATGTTCCAACAGATATTTCTTACTTTTGCAGATGGATTTCCGGTGTCTTACGGTCATTTTGAAGTCTCTAAATATATAGAATATGAAAAAGGAAAAGTTTATCTTAGAAGTGCCGGAGGGGGAGACGCGTGTTCTGCTGCATACTTGCTGCGCACCGTGCTCTTCAGCCATAGTGGAGTGTCTGCTGAAAAATGAAATTACTCCTGTCATATACTATTGCAATCCGAATATCTATCCTGAAGAGGAGTATCTTATAAGAAAAAATGAGTGTTCCAGATACGCAAAGTCTCTCGGATTGGAAATCATAGATGATGATTATGACCATAAGTCATGGCTGGAAGGAATAAGGGGGCTGGAGAGTGAGCCTGAAAGGGGATGCCGCTGTCTTAAATGTTTCGAGTATCGTCTGTGGAGGACTGCGGCATACGCTCATGATAATGGAATCAAAGTAATTACCACTACTCTGGCTTCATCCCGGTGGAAAAGTCTTGATCAGATAAACGAGGCCGGAAGAAAAGCTGTTGCAGCTTATCCTGATGTGGTCTGGTGGGATCAGAACTGGCGCAAGGGAGGTTTGCAGGAAAGGCGGGGACAAATAATAAAGGAATACGGCTTCTATAATCAGCTGTATTGCGGGTGCGAATTTTCTATGCGTAAGCCGGAAGAATAAATTTTTTCTCGGCGACTCGGACATTGCCTGTTGCCTGTCGGCAGACACAGATGCAGAATAAAAACTGTTTACCCCTGCCGCAGACTGTTGCAACAGGGGTAAATTCTTTAAAGGCTGCGTCAAAAATATGGATTTTACACGCCGCCCAGCCGTCATGGCAGTTTTACTCTTCTACTTTGAAGTCATCCTTGCCTACTCCGCAAAGAGGGCAAACCCAATCCTCAGGAAGATCTTCAAAAGCAGTTCCCGGCTCTATACCGCTGTCCGGGTCACCTACTGCAGGATCATAAACGTATCCGCAGATGATACAAACATAACGTTTCATTGTATTCTCAATTTAAGTTTATAAAATTTAATTTTTTGCAAAAAAAGTATTTTCCAGTCAAATTTCAAAATGACTTTTTGCATCACTTTGAAATAAAACTGCAGGTATCAAAGTCTTCCGGCCACTTTCTGCCAGTCAACAAGCTTCCACCAGCCGTCTATGAATGCCGCTCTCCTGTTTCTGTAGTCGATATAGTATGCGTGCTCCCAAACATCTATCGTAAGCAGAGGCTTCAGGCCACGGACCAAAGGATTGCCGGCATTTGATTCTTGGACTATTTCCAGTCTGCCATCGTTGTCGGCAGCCAGCCAGACCCATCCTGACCCGAATAGAGAGACTGCGGCCTTGGAAAACTCATCCTTGAAAGTTTCCATTGTGCCGAAAGTTTCTTCAATCTTCTTTTCCAGTACGTCGGGAACAGCAACAGGATCCGGAGTCAGAGTCTCGAAAAAGAAAGTGTGGTTCCATGTCTGGGCTGCGTTGTTGAAAATGCCTCCTGTAGATTTTGCAACAATTTCATCCAAGGGCATCTCTTCATATGGAGACCCTTCAATCATCCTGTTCAGATTGTCAATATAAGTCTGGAGATGCTTTCCGTAATGGTATTCCAGCGTATCCTCACTCATAATCGGTGCCAATGCATTTTTTGCGTATGGCAATTCAGGTAAAAGATGTTTCATATCATTCGGTTTTACATGTCCTGGAACAAGGTGTTCCTGCGGACGGTGCATCTACAAATATATGTATAATTTATAATAGTTCCAAGACATTATATAGGAAACCACACGAATACAGCAGCATCCCAAAGTGCATGGGAAATAACTATGGCAGGAAGCCGTTCAGGGTATATTCTGTATAGTATCCCCCATACTGCACCGGCAGTGAAAGCAGCCATTATAAGCATGAAATTAAGCGAGGGCAGATGTACTAGAGTATATATGACGGTAGTCAGGATCAGGGCCTTGTCGGCTCCTGTATGTGCGGAAATTGACTTCTGGATATATCCACGCCAGAAAATTTCCTCGGCAGGTCCTATTAGAAAAAGTAGCAGTGCGGAAAGAACCCAGAGAGAAGTCCCGTCCTTGATGCCGTAAATGAGGTCAACCTGCGGTCTTGCAAATCCGAAAATCATTGATGAAATTTTGTCTCCTATCCAGAAAATCCCCCATAGCATAACAGATATTGTGACACCGAGAGCTATATCTTTCCAGCCTGGAATCACTGTCTTCCATATTCCGGGAAAGAACCAGGTGGCAAGTCCGGAAAGGATAACAGCGGATAATGACATCATTATCCAGAAATTCAAATGAGGGGCAGTCCATGGGGAAAACATCAGGAACCACAGTATGATTGCCGCCGAAACTGCAATGTATATTTTAGTAATTTCAGGTTTCATATCTTATCAGAAGTAACAGGCAAGCATGAAGGATATGGAAAAGAGCAGAGAGAAAAGCAGCTGGAGTTTGGCTGTCATTTCATCCAGAGAGTTAATTGCTGAAATGTCATCTTCGTTTGCCTTATACATTGTCCTGACATTTGATACAGCAGGAACAAGGGCTAAAACCACAAGTATATTCCATAAGGGAAGTCTGTCTGTAAGAATGCATCCTGCTATCCATGCAAACGGTATGAGAACTTCAAGATAATAAAAAACCTTTGAGGCTTTCATTCCCATTTTCATAGCCATCGTTCTTATCTTTGCTTTCTTGTCGGTATATATGTCTCTGGTATTATTTGAATGTAGGATAGCGTCGGTAATCAGTCCTACAGGAACGGCAATCAGCAAAACTTCAGGCATAATTCGGCCTGTTACTACATATGCGGTCCCCAAAGTAGGCAGTATGGCATATGCTGCAATGATAACCAAATCTCCAAGAGCGTTATACTTAAGATATGGATACAGAACAGTGCAGGCTAGACCACCGAGTCCTATCCAGAGCAAAGGCATTCCTGTTATGAAAAGAAGTCCTACTCCACCTGCAAGAGCCAATATAAGCAGGGAAATGGACAGACGTTTTATTTCTTCCGGGGAAAACATGCCTTCAGTCAATGTCTTTGCCCCAGATGTTTCTTTAGTATCTACTTTTTTCTTGAAATCAAAGTAATCGCTCCAGGTATTTCCAGCGGCATGGAATATTATGATATTTATCAAAGCCCATCCGCCTAAAGCCCAATTCAATTCATTGAAAATGCCGCCTCCAGATGTTCCTGTTTTCCAGAAAATGTATGATATAGTTACTATTACAGGCATCGCAGATGCGGGAAAAGACCATGGACGCACAGCTGTCATCCAGTCTTTAAAAGAGTGTTTGTTCATAATGGCAAATATTTAACAGCTTCCAATATATGCAAATATAGTCGCTTATATCGGTCTTTGAAAATTACAGGTAGAATAAATCTTTGCTTAATCTGAAATATTATCTGAAAACAGTTGCTTTTGCAAGTAAATTTGCTAAATTTGTAATTCCCTAGTTACTTGACTCTTACATTTAAAACTATAGATTATGAAATTCGGAAAACTATTTTTGAGTTCATTGGCATCCTTGGTTCTTATGGCAGGATGTAACAATAAGGAGACTGCGCCGGAAGCCGCTCCTTCAATGACACTGAATCCTGAAACTTTGTCTTTTGAGAATGTGCTCGGAGAGCAGAGAGTCAAGATTACATCAAATGTCGACTGGACAGTCAGCGATATCCCTTCCTGGATTACAGTAAAGCCCACTTCAGGTACAGCATCTGAAGAGCCTGTTTTCGTTTCAGTAGAAGTAAGTACAAATAAGGATAGGGCTGAGAGAAAGGCAACTCTCAAATTTGCTTCAGAAAAGGTATCAAAGATACTTGCAGTGACTCAGAAATCTGCAAATCCTACCTTTGACCTTTCTGGAAAATCATTTGCAGCAACTCCTGCGGCAGGTTCTGTTAAATTTGAAGTCAGGTCAAACGTAGCATGGACTGTAGCATCTGATAACGAGGATTTCAGGGTTGCCCCTGCAAGTGGAGAAGGTACTGCAGAGGTAACTGTGAGTTATGCTGCAAACATTAAAGTGCTTCCGCGTGTAGCTACAGTTACTGTATCCACTGCAGAGGACGTTACTCCAAATAAACATGAAGTTAAAATTACTCAGGAAGGAGTCCAGCCTCAGTTTGAAGTGTCTGCCCAGGAGATTGCAGCTGCTGTAGAGGGTGGAGAGTTGAAATTTAATGTAACAGGAAATGTTGACTGGAAGATTTCATGTAATAATGATGCATTCAAGGTAAATCCTGTCGAGGGAAAGGGAAATGCAGAAATAAAAGTGACTTATCCTGAAAACAAGACATCAGAGCCAGTGTCGGCTGTTATTACTGTAACAGCGCAGAATACTCCTGTTTATATGTCCAAAGAAGTGAAAATCAACCAGCCGGCCGGAGGCGGGGCAAAGGTTGATGTCTTGACAGCCAAAGTATTGGGCGCTACTTCTGCATGTAAACCTTTCAATGATGTTAAAGGAACGGATTTTGCCGCTTCATATTCCGGACGCTTGCTAGCTTATGGTGGTGTAATGGCTTTCAAAAAGAAAAATGTGACGGATATGTTAGGAGTTTATTCTTCAGTATCAGGTGGAAAAGTCAGGAAGATAACAGTTACTTGGAGTAAGGCTGCATTGAATGGAACTTTGCTTATCTACTGTAGTAATGTACCATATACTTCTATAGATGATTTTTATAATAAGCAGGACAGTCCAAAGGAGGAAACTGGTAAAATCACTGTAGGAGAGACTGTTTTTGAGATTCCTGGTGATTACAAATATGTTGGTATTAGAACAGATGATACAAGTGAAGTCTTTGTTGACAGTATAGAAATCACTTGGGAATAATAATATTCCGAAGTGATGGAAAATAAAG
>CALADR010000115.1 GCA_937890845.1 uncultured Bacteroidales bacterium
AGGACATTTTCTCAATTACAGGTCGTGGTACAGTTGCTACAGGCCGTATCGAGACTGGTGTTGTTCACACAGGTGACGAGGTTGAGATTGTTGGTCTTGAGGAAGAGCCTAAGAAGACAGTTGTTACTGGAGTTGAGATGTTCCGTAAGATCCTTGATGAGGGAGAGGCTGGAGATAACGTTGGTCTTCTTCTTCGTGGTATCGATAAGAAAGAGATTAAGAGAGGTCAGGTACTTGCTAAGCCAGGTACAATTCATCCTCACCAGAAATTCCAGGCTGAGATTTACGTATTGAAGAAAGACGAAGGTGGTCGTCATACTCCATTCCACAACCACTACCGTCCTCAGTTCTTTATCCGTACTCTTGACATCACAGGAGAGATTACTCTTCCAGAGGGTGTAGAGATGGTAATGCCTGGTGATAACGTAACAATCACTGTAGATCTTATCTACGCTGTTGCACTTAACGAAGGTCTTCGTTTCGCTATCCGCGAGGGTGGACGTACAGTAGGTGCCGGACAGGTTACAAAGATTCTTGAGTAATATTTACTCTATATACATAAGCGGGTGCCCGATAATCAGACATCCGCTTTTCTAGGGGAATAGAACAAGGGTAGTTCAGCGGTCTCCAAAACCGTCGATGTGGGTTCGAATCCTGCTTCCCCTGCTAAATATCAAAGGTTACGATTTGGTAATTGTTTAACAGACGTCCAGGCAAGCTTCCAACTCAGGATGTCCATTAAATGTAAAGATGAGAAAGTTTATCAACTATCTTAAAGAGTCCTATTCAGAGATGACCAAGAAGGTATCGTGGCCTTCATGGGATAAGTTGCAGAATTCAGCTATTGTAGTAATGGTTGCTTCTGTAATTTTTGCCATTGTTATCTTTGCAATGGATTTCGCTTTCCAACATCTCATGTCTGCTATCTATACACTCTAATACTTTAGTATCATGGGCGAAAAGAAGTGGTATGTGCTGCGAGCAGCAGGTGGAAAGGAAAAGAAAGCCAAAGAGGATCTCGAAAAAGAGATTGAAAGATGTGGCCTTCAGGATTTGGTTTCTCAGGTCCTTGTTCCAACAGAAAAAGTTTATAGAATCAGAGATGGAAAACGTGTCAGTTCTGAGCGTCTTTTCTACCCTGGTTATGTACTTATCGAGGCGGAACTTAGCGGTGAACTCCAATATATTATCAGAAATGAGATTCCTCATATGTCAGGGTTTCTGACTGAAAAGAGGGATGTCAACAAAGGAAACGGCAAGGCTCAGGAAGAGAAAGTACCGGTTCCATTGAGAGATTCTGAAGTAAGAAGAATTCTCGGTGAACATGATGAAGTGGCTACTAGCGATGGCGAAACAATCGTTGATTATGCAGTGGGTGAGGCAGTAAAGATTACTGACGGACCATTCAGCGGATTTGACGGTACTGTTGAAGAGATAGTTGAAGACCGAAGCAAACTCAAGGTTATGGTTATGATTTTTGGTCGTAAAACTCTTCTTGAATTAAACTTTACACAAGTAACTAAAGAATAACAGAAATTATGGCAAAAGAAGTTACCGGGTTTATCAAACTCCAGATCAAAGGTGGCGCAGCTAATCCATCACCTCCAGTAGGACCGGCTCTCGGTTCCAAGGGTCTTAACATTATGGATTTCTGCAAGCAGTTCAATGCCCGCACACAGGATTGCGCAGGTAAGGTATTGCCAGTAGTTATCACTGTCTATAGTGACAAATCATTCTCTTTCGAAGTTAAGCAGCCGCCTGTTGCAGTTCAGCTTAAAGAGGCAGCAAAGATTTCAACAGGATCTTCAGAGCCTAACAGAAAGAAAGTGGCTACTATCACCTGGGATCAGGTAAAAGCAATTGCAGAGACCAAAATGCCGGATATGAACGCATTTACTCTCAAGTCAGCAATGACAATGGTCGCTGGTACAGCGAGAAGTATGGGTATCAAAGTTGAAGGAGAATTTCCTGCCGACATCTAAAAATCACACGCGAAATGAGTAAACTGACAAAAAACCAAAAAACGGTAATGGCCAAGTACGATGCGGCCAAGCAGTATAAGCTTTCTGAGGCATGTGAAATTGTCAAGGATATTACCTTTACAAAATTCGATGCGTCTGTCGAACTTACCCTTAACCTTGGAGTGGATCCACGTAAGGCAAACCAGATGGTTCGTGGAGTGGTTACACTTCCTCATGGAACAGGTAAGCAGACAAGAGTGCTTGTACTCTGTACACCGGATAAAGAGAATGAAGCAAAGGAAGCTGGAGCAGACTTTGTAGGTCTTGATGAATATATTGAAAAGATCAAAGGTGGATGGACTGACGTCGATGTTATCATCTGTACACCTTCAGTGATGGCAAAAGTAGGTGCTATCGGTAGAATCCTCGGACCTAGAGGACTTATGCCTAACCCTAAGACCGGAACTGTAACAATGGAAGTAGGCAACGCTGTCAAGGAAGTGAAAGCCGGAAAGATTGATTTCAAGGTTGACAAGTCTGGAATCATCCATTCTGCAATAGGAAAGGCTTCATTTACTCCTGAGCAGATTTGCGAGAATGCTCAGGGTCTGATTACAGCTGTTATGAAGCTGAAACCACAGACTCTCAAGGGAACTTATCTTATCAGTGCATCTATCTGTACTACGATGAGCCCTGGAATCAGTCTAGATATCAAATCATTCAGTAGTGCTGAATAAATAGTTCAAAGTTATGAGAAAAGAAGAAAAAACCCAGATACTTGAATCAATCGCAGCACAAATCCAGGAGACTCCTAATTTTTACATTGCAGATATCTCCGGACTGAATGCTGAACAGACTACAAAGCTTCGTCGCAGTTGCTTTGAGCAAAATATCAAACTCGTAGTTGTTAAGAATACGCTTTTCCATAAAGCACTCCTCCAGCTTGAGAATGAAGAAGTAAAACTTCTCTTCCCGGCACTTGAGGGACCAACTGCGATTATGTACACCGAGACACCGAACGCTCCGGCCAAACTCATCAAGAAATTCGCTGATGACGGTGCTGAAAAGCCAGCTCTGAAAGCAGCTTATGTTCAGGAGTGTGCCTTCGTCGGCGCAGACAAACTTGGCGAACTCTGCAATATCAAGTCTCGTGAGGAGCTTATCGGAGACATTGTCGGATTGCTCCAGTCACCTGCACGCAATGTTGTTTCTGCTCTTCAGTCAGCAGGCGGCAAATTGGCAGGTATCGTCAAAACACTTTCAGAGAGAGAATAAAACAAGTAACAAACTAAATAATTTTAATTATGGCAGATATTAAAGCACTTGCAGAAGAGTTGGTAAACCTTTCTGTAAAAGACGTTCAGGAACTCGCACAGATCCTCAAAGACGAGTATGGTATTGAACCAGCTGCAGCTGCAGTAGCAGTAGCAGGTCCGGTAGCAGGCGCAGGTGAGGCTGCAGCAGCTGAGCAGACAGAGTTCAACGTAATCCTCAAATCAGCTGGCCAGGCTAAACTTGGTGTTGTAAAGGCTGTTAAGGAAATTACAGGTCTTGGACTTAAAGAGGCTAAGGATCTTGTAGACAAGGCTCCTGACGCTATCGTTAAAGAGAAAGTATCAAAGGCAGAAGCTGATCAGGTAAAAGCTGCCCTTGAAGAGGCTGGAGCTGAAGTTGAAGTTAAATAGCTTCACCTTCCCCCAGATGGGAAACTAAGTCAGGTTTAGGGCCTAATCAGACCCTAAACCTTTTTGTCGTATTTAAGTTTTTCTCTTATACAAAGGCTGACAAGATGTCTCAAAAACCAAACACACAGCGAATATCTTTCGCATCATCGAAGATTCTCCTCGAGTATCCTGACTTGCTTGAAGTGCAGCTGAAGTCTTTCCAGGACTTCTTCCAGTTGGATACAACACCAGAGAACAGGCGTAACGAAGGCCTGTATCAGGTATTTCAGGAGATTTTCCCGATCGAAGATACAAGGAATAACTATAAACTTGAATTTATCGATTATTTCATCGATCCTCCTCAGTATTCGATTGGAGAGTGCCTTGAGAGGGGATTGACATACAATGTGCCTCTTAAAGCGAAACTACGACTTTCCTGCAGCGACCCGGAGCACGAGGATTTTGATACCAGGGTACAGGATGTGTATCTGGGCAACATCCCTTATATGACACCGGGAGGAACATTTGTTATCAACGGATCAGAAAGGATTATTGTTTCACAGCTACACAGATCTCCAGGTGTATTCTTCGGACAGAGTGTGCATGCTAACGGAACCAAGCTTTACTCTGCTAGGGTAATTCCTTTCAAGGGTTCATGGATTGAATTCGCTACTGACATCAACAATGTCATGTATGCATATATCGACCGTAAAAAGAAATTACCTGTAACAACCCTCTTAAGAGCTATTGGATTCAACGGCGACAAGGACATTATTGATATATTCGGACTGGCAGATGAAATTGAGGCCACTCCAGAGGTCCTTAAAGCGAATGAGGGCAGGAAACTTGCGGCAAAGGTGCTCAGAACATGGATTGAAGATTTCGTGGATGAAGATACTGGAGAGGTGATTCCTGTCGAGAGGACAATGCCTATCGTTGAAAGAGGTGAGATACTTTGTGACGAGACTATAGAAAAGCTTTCCGAAACGGATGTTAAGACTATTCTGCTCCAGAAAGAGGAAGCCAACGTCAACGAGTATGCAATCATTTACAATACTCTTCAGAAGGATCCTACAAATACTGAAACAGAAGCTATCAACTATATCTACAAACAGCTTCGTAATTCGGAACCACCTGATGAGGCTACAGCAAGAGATGTTATCGACAAACTGTTTTTCTCAGAGAAGAGGTATGATCTCGGAGATGTAGGAAGATACCGTCTCAACCAGAAATTGAACTTGACTATTTCTGACGATGTCCGTGTCCTTACAAATACTGACATTATAGAAATCATCAAGTATTTGATACAGCTTATCAACTCCAAAGCTATTGTTGATGATATTGACCACTTGAGCAACAGACGTATCAGAACTGTAGGTGAGCAGCTCGCGAACCAGTTCAGCGTAGGTCTCTCAAGAATGGCAAGGACTATCCGTGAAAGGATGAACGTAAGAGACAGTGAGCAGTTCTCTCCGATTGATCTTATCAATGCCAAGACTCTCTCGTCTGTTATCAATTCATTTTTCGGAACCAGTCAGTTGTCCCAGTTCATGGACCAGACGAACCCTCTGTCGGAGATGACACACAAGCGTCGTCTTTCAGCTTTGGGTCC
>CALADR010000116.1 GCA_937890845.1 uncultured Bacteroidales bacterium
GAGCCGCTTAGGCGAGGCCATTTTTTAACGAACTATTGATGTAACAAATGCTGCATATACTGCAGGAAAATGAAAACAAATTATGTTTAATTTAGGAAAGAAAATCGGCCGTATCTTTATTATGGCCTCTGCTTCAAGTCTGGTGCTGCCTCTTGTTTCCTGTGAGGATGACAAGAAACCGGAAACTAATGTTGCTACTGTCTCAATCGAGCAGGGGGCAATAACAGAGACTTCATTGGCGTTTACATTGTCTTCATCAAATGCAGATGCAGTCTGCTATACATGGTCAAAGACCGGTGAAGCCGCTCCGGATGCCGAACAGATTTTCAAGAAAGGTGAAGTGGCTCTGGCAAATGAGACAAAAGAATATACCATCAAAGAACTTGAAGGCAACGTATCTTATGATATTTATGCTGTAGCAAAAAATTCTCAGGGCTATTCACAGATAGCTAAAGCTACAATGAAGACAGCTGCTCCTGGAGCTTCTGTTTCCGTACAGATGGGGCAGAATATAACCTCATCATCAGCTGAGTTTACTGTAATTGCGTCAAATGCAAAGAAAGCTGCGTGGATTTGTGTGCCTGCAGAAGGTCAGATGCCTGATGCAGCAAAGATTCTTGCAGACGGTTCAGAAATAGAGGTCGGCAAGACAGTTTCATGTAAGGCTACAGGTCTTGAGCCAAGCAAGCAGTATGTGATTCTTGCAGCAGCTTCTGCTTTGGAGGGTACTGATATCGTTGTTTCAAAAGAAGTGAAATTCATCACTACCAGTGCACAGGCTCCTAAGGTAGGTGACTTCTACTATAGCGACGGAACTTGGAGTACTGAGCTTGACAAATCAAAGACTCCTATCGCAGTCGTTTTCTTTTCAGGAGTTGCAAAAGACAACGGAGACAATAGTGCATATTATAAACTGAAAGATGGCGTTACTCCAATGACTGTGAACGGATATGCCATCGCTATCAATGATGCTACCCTGGTCAATGGCGAGAACCTTGACGTTTCATGGAGTTTCTTTGACGGAAGCTATGAGGGAGCAGGATGTTCTTTTGATGTAACAGATTTCGTAGGTTATACCAATACACAGTCTATTAAAAGAGCCGCAAAGAAGCGTCCTGGCGAGCTTACTCCAAATGACGATTCTTTCCCTGCAGCATATTATGCTACTATCGCTTTCGAGAAGGCTTGTCCTGCACCTGAATCCAGCTCAGGATGGTTCCTCCCATCTGCCGGTCAGTTCCAGTATATCTGGGATTTCGCCTACTGGAACAAGCAGGGAAACCTTGCTGCATGGCTTGAGAATTCCTTCAAGGTTCTGCTCGAGGCTGGTGTAGAGTGTACACCTCTTTATGCTCGGGATTCAGAGTATTGGTCAAGTACAGAGAAATATGACTCAGAGGCACATTCTTACTGGGCTTACTATAACTGTTTCGATGAGTCTATGTTTAAACCTGGATTTACTGGAAGTCTGCCTAAGGATAAGAAAAACAGAGTTCGTTCAGCAATCGTATTTTAATTTTATATAATCTAATTAATTTTTGTGAATCAAGAAGTTTTTATGAAAACAATCAAAAAAATTCTATTGTTTTTCGCGGCAATGTTACCAGTTGTGTCGTGTAACAATAAGGAAGAGGCTGACAAGCCTGCAGAACTTACAGTAGAAGGTCTCTCTTCTGCTTCTGAGGAGGTGATTTTCGAGTATGGCGAGAAAAAAGAGTGGACTTTGCATACAGCAAACGTGGCAAATGTTCATGTATCGTTCCCTGAAGGATGGAAAGCAAGCGCAGATCTGAATAGCCTTGTAATAGAGGCTCCTAAGGAGAGTGATGCTGAGTTTACCAGAAGCGGTTATGTGTTCCTTTCTTATACCTCTAATTCAGGAGAAGTGGGCAAATTGCCTATCAAGGTAGGACTTGTAAAGCCTAATTTGACTTTCGAAATTGAAGTATCTGAAATCTCAAATATTTCAGCCAAATTCAAAGTTGTTCCTAGCGACAAGACTATGGGTTACTATTTCGATATTACCCGTAAGGAGGATTTCGACGCTAAGAACGGTGATGTAGCTGATATAGTTGAAACAATTATTAAGAATTACCATGAGCAGCAGCCGGGCATTCCTTTCGAGGAGTTGATAAAGTTTATGTGCGAACACGGTGATGTTGAGGAAGAGGTCGAAGGTTTTCCGGCAGGAACTGAACTTGTAGTATTTGCAATCGGTGTTGATGAAATCGGCGAGACTTACGGAACTCCTGCACACAAGGCGTTTACAACACTGCCTCCGGGAAAACCAGAAGATTGTAAATTTAACTTTGAGGTTAAGAAGTTGCTTTCAACATCATTCACTACAGTAGTTAAGCCTACAGACAGATCAATCCGTTATTGGACCAACATCGCTGATCCAAGAGAGTGGAAAGGTGACCAGGCTACTTTTGTATCCGTTAAGGAAACTCTTAAGAAGTATGCTGAGGAGAAAGGAAAGACTATGGAAGAAGTAGTTGCAGGAGTTACCTTTACAGGTGTAAGAGAAGATGAGTGGGGTGAAATGGATGGAATTACCCGTGACACTGATTATTATGTATATGCTTATGCTATGGATGAGAACGGTGATCCTCAGGGAGATATGTACAAGCATAAATTCACCACAAGGTCTCAGGATCTTTCTATGGCTGAAATGAAGACTGCATGGCAGTACTTTGATGGAGACGCACTCTACGCTTCAGATTCTCAGAAATATCCTAATGCAAAGGGTAAAGTACTTGTTCAGGTAGCAGCACAGCCTGCAAACAATTATACTGTTGATTGGTTCATTACCCTGGGTCCTGGTGCAATGATGGATCCTGTTACATATCCTGATGATGCAACAAAGCAGGCTATGATGCAGGCTGGCGTTTTTCATGGACAGAACAGACAGCTTGACGAGTACGGTATAGATGGCTTGCTCAAGAGAGAATCTATCAAATTGACAAAAGAAGGTGTTTCTCCAGTTGATCAGGTTGCTCCAATGAAAACATCTATGTCTTGCCTGCCATTTATGGTAGAGACAGTTTCTGTATCTCGTGAACTCAGGTTTGCACCAAAGCCTGTTTATATCAGAGCTTCTCAGATGCAGTTCTAGAATAAATCTATCTTCCTTTTGGGAGAATAGAAGGGATTGAATGTCCC
>CALADR010000117.1 GCA_937890845.1 uncultured Bacteroidales bacterium
TTTCTGATAAGGAATCTCGGGTTTTTTTTCATACCGCCAGGAGTGGCGCTTATGATGTATTTCGATATCATAGCGGCAGAGTTCTGGCCTATAGTTATCGCCACCGTAGTGAGTACGCTTCTGGTAATAGTTACTACAGGGTGGACACATCAGCTGGTGCGCAAATGGCTTTGTCTTGTCAGCAGAAAGAAAGGAGGTGCGAAATGAGTTTCTTCGGGAACGGGTATTTTCTGCTTGCCCTTACTTTCGGCCTGTTCTATATGGCTAAGAAAATGCAGGAAAAAACCGGATGGATGCTTCTCAATCCGATTCTGGTGACAATCGCTTTGCTCATTGCCTTCCTTAAGCTTTCCGGAACGAGTTATGAGAAGTACAGCGAGGCAGGGAGATTTGTGGAGTTTTGGCTCAAGCCTGCTGTAGTTGCCTTGGGAGTGCCTCTTTATCAGCAGTTTGAGGTTATTAAGAAGCAGTTGCTGCCACTATTGGTTTCACAGTTTGCAGGATGTGTTGTAGGAGTGGTTTCCGTAGCCTGGATAGCGAAACTTTGCGGAGCGCCGGTAGAGATAATCTATTCTCTTGCCCCAAAGTCTGTTACAACTCCGATTGCTATGGAAGTCTCACAGGCGTTGGGAGGAATACCGTCGCTGACAGCTGCTGTGGTGGTCTGTGTGGGTCTGCTGGGAGGTATCGCAGGATTCAAGGCCATGAAGCTTATGCGTATAGGAAGTCCGATTGCACAGGGGCTTTCACTTGGTACTGCAGCTCATGCTGTCGGTACTTCAGCAGCATCTGAAATCAGCCAGAGGTACGGTGCTTTTGCCAGCCTTGGTCTGATAATAAACGGAATATTGACAGCTCTTCTGACTCCTGCCATCCTTCAGCTGATGGGGCTGCTATAGAGGCTCGTCCGTAAAAAGGGGATATTTTCCGGGTGAAGGGAAACCGTTTACCGTAAAATAATAAAAGCCCCGACTTTCACAAGCAGGGACTTTTATCACCTAATATTTAGGTAATATGATTCATACTTTTGCAAGTTATGTTTTATTTCTGACAATTCAAAATAATCATTACGTTTTTAAAAATTTCCGTGAAAATGATTTGGTTGAGGCTTAAAAAAGAGTTGGGATTATAGTCCATATAATGATAGACTTGTAAATTTTCTATAAATACAGGTTCTTCAGCAGGAAATCTTTGTGAGGAGAATCTGATTTGTCTATTCTGGACTTCAGCCGGGACTTCCGTTTGTATATGTCTCATCTTCGCGAGCGGCCGAAAGTTTTTGACGAAAAGGAGTTCGACCGTTTGTTTGAAATGGCGGAATTATGTAACTTCACGTCCGATGAATATTATGATTATCAAAATTCGCAGAAGATGATTTACGATTATGAAAATACGATAGACTTTGCGAAGAAGCAGGGAGAAGCTAAAGGGCTTGCTGAAGGTCTCGAAAAAGGACGAGTTGAAGGGCGTGAAGAAGGAATGGCTGAAGGGCGTATGGAAGAAAGGATTGAGATTGCGCGAAATATGCTGAAGGCCGCCATATCAGTAGAACAGATTTCTTTACTGACAGGACTTTCTGAAGAACAGGTTCAATCATTGGTAGACGAGGCTAATGTTTGACAGAAGAAAATGAAAACGGGATTTTGAAAACTTCTTTGGCCATGAATAGGAAATTTATATTTCTGCTTTTAGGTATTTGTCTGTCAGTCACTTCTTTTGCCCAAGAAGAGAAAAAGGAGGAGGAGAAGAAGCAGACTGTAACAGTGAATCTCGGCAGCTCTATATCCTCATCTTCACCTGACCCTCTTCCGGACTGGATCGGCAAAGTGACTTCTGCAATCAAAGGCGAAACCACGCTTGACGACGGAATGCGTTTCGGGCGTCTCGGAGATTATATGCTTGACAAGTTTACGGGTGATGTATATTTCTTTGACACAGGTGTCGGAAAACGCCCTGAAAGGATTATTATTGAGAGGGAATCGTCTGATAATGAAGAAATTATACTTCCTGATACTGTGAATTACATGCTTTTTATCTGGCAAAACCGTCCATGCCTTATGAATATACGCTCAGGAGATGTATGGTATATGAAAAATCCTGGGAACAAGAAGGCAAAACTGCTCTATGTCCCTGTCGAAAGAGGTAAAAAAGACTGAATCTAGTGACAGCAGTTTACATATTATTGCTCAGTCTCTGCGCGAGTTTCATACAGAGGACGATAGGCTTCGGGTTCGGCATATTCATAATGACTATGCTTCCTCTTCTTACGCCTTCCTATGGAGAAGCCACCGCATTGTCCGGTATGATGGCCATGACTACATCCCTGATTACATCAGTGAAAATGCGCAGATTCATAACCTGGAAAAGAATGCTTCCTATTCTGGCCGTATTTACGGTAGTTTCCACTTTATGCATTTTTTTCGTGTCGAGAATGGAGG
>CALADR010000118.1 GCA_937890845.1 uncultured Bacteroidales bacterium
CTTACCTTCCGTATCCAGAACATTGACAAATGAATTCATTGACGGGCTGAAACAAATGACGAAATTGGCAATGGACGAAAGAATCAGACCTGATGCCATGAGCTTTCTCCTACTGAAGCGGTCTGCCAGAAACCCGTTTGCAAATCTTGATAATCCGTAAATTATTCCGTTCAAAGTAAGAAAAAGTCCGAGCTGCACCTTTGTAATGCCGAGATGCGACTCCAAAGCCGGCATTACTACACTGAAATTTTTTCTGACAAAATAGTAAAAAGCATAACCAATCATAAGGACAATCAAAGTCCTCCACTGCCAATAATTATACTTTTTTTTCTGTTCTGAAGTCATCATAGCTACTACTTATGGGTTAATAGAAAAACTTCGCAAAGATACAAATTAGAGGTTTCATATCAAACTTTTTTGTTTAAATTTGCAAGCAGAAGTGAAAAATAACCAAATATTAATAATTAAAATTTTTCATTTCACACTTCATCCAAAACTCAAATATTTCAATTACGATATGAAAAATGATCAAATGCACACTACAGTCTGTGACAGGGAAAGGCTTCGCAAAATAAAACACGTAGCCTTGGACATGGACGGTACCATTTTTATGGGCTCAAACCTGTTTCCCTTCACTATAGGTTTTCTTCAGAAACTGACCGACAACGGTATCGGATACTCGTTCCTTACAAACAACCCGACAAAATCCGTAGCCGACTACCTGAACAAACTTGAAAAAATGGGTATAACAGCTACTGAAGAGAATATGTACACTACATCTCTTGCTGCCATTGACTATATAAAGTCTCACTATCCTGATGCAAAGCGCCTCTATCTTCTTGGAACGCCGAGTATGGTATCCCAATTTGAAAAAGCAGGATACATAGCCTGCAGCGATGATCCGGAGGACATTCCTGATGTATTGGTAGGCTCATTTGACATGACACTCACTTATTCGAGATTATGCAGGGCAGCCTGGTGGGCATCGCAGAATATTCCATACATTGCTACAAACCCTGACCGTGTTTGCCCTACTAATGAAAATACAGTCTTAGTTGACTGCGGTTCGATTTGCAAATGCATTGAGCATGCAACAGGACGCCGCCCTGACATAACACTCGGAAAACCGGATCCGAATATGCTTACAGGAATAATGGAAAGACATTCTCTCAAAGCTGAAGAAATAGCAATGGTCGGTGACAGAATCTATACAGATACAGCCATGGCTCATAATGCCGGAGCATTTGGAGTACTCGTACTGTCCGGAGAAACTACTCTTGAGACTGCACTTGAGGTTGCTGAAAAAGCGAAGACTGAAAAGAATCCGGAATTTTATCCACCGGATCTCATCGCCAGAGACATAGAAGAATTCGGCAATTTGCTTATTGAAAGCAGGCTATAAAGAAAACAAGTGACGTTAATCACGTCACTTGTTTTCTTTTGCAAAGTAATTAAACTGGAAAAACAGCAGATATAAGGCACCGCATGTAACGCAACTGTCTGCAAAATTGAATACAGGAGCGAAAAACAGGAAAGGATGACCTCCTATCAAAGGCATCCACTCCGGAAATACAGTGTCAATTATAGGAAAATAAAACATATCCACTACCTTTCCGAACATAAAAGGAGCATAATCCCAAATAAGTCCGTAGAACCAGCAGTCGATTATATTTCCCATTGCTCCTGCTGTAATCAAAGTCAGACCGGCCACTACACCAAATGGAGTATCTGACTTTTTCAGCAAATCCCGTATCCACCAGACCAGGGCACCGAAAAGTACAATCCGGAACAGGGACAAAAGAAATTTTCCCACTGCTCCTCCAAATTTCATTCCGAATGCCATACCTTCATTTTCTATAAAGAAAATCTGAAACCAGTCACCGAACACATGGATACTCTCACCCAAAGACATATTCGTCTTTACAAGAACCTTGATGACCTGATCTATTACTACGAGCAGGACACCAAGGCATATAAGAAACTTACCCTTTGAAATCTTCATTATAAAGGGCTGTTATTTGTTTTTGTTCATCATCTCCTTAGCCTCTACGGTAAGAGTGGCATGAGGCACAAGTCTGAGTCTTTCCTTAGGTATAAGCTTGCCAGTTACGCGGCAGACACCATAAGTCTTGTTCTCGATACGTACTAACGCTGCTTCAAGATTCTGGATGAATTTATACTGACGCTGAGCCAACTGTCCGGCCTCCTCCTTTGAAAGAGTGGAGGCACCTTCTTCCATAACCTTAAATGTAGGTGAGGTATCTTCTATGTCATTGCTGGAACCATGAGTCACCACATCGCGAAGTATCTTATATTCTTTTTTAGCTTTCTCAAGCATTTCCAATATAATCGCTTTGAACTCATGAAGTTCCTCATCGCTATAACGTACCTTG
>CALADR010000119.1 GCA_937890845.1 uncultured Bacteroidales bacterium
GTTCTGGCTGTTCGGAGCATTCAGCGGATCATAGTTGATAGCCTTTCCGTCAAGCCATAGAAACTCCTTTACTGTAGACACAGTCGATACGCAGTCGCATCCTTCAGCGGATTTTTCTTTATAGAGTTCAGCAGCAGCCCTGATGGTCTCAGGCTTTATAAAAGGAGAAGTGACAGGACAATAGGCAAACACATCAGTTTCAGTAACCTTTCCCAAATGCTGGAAAAACTCGCTTCCAGAGCAGGCGGATGAAGCATAGTAGTCCTCACGACGGTGCCATGATATACCGTTCTCCTTTGCTATCTCTATTGCTTTTTCAGAATCTGTATTAACTATGATTTCATCGAATATCCCGGCTTCCTTAAGATTCTTTATCTTGAGTTCCAGAAGTGTAGTATCCGCAAACGGTCTGAGATTCTTGTCCGGAACTCTTTGAGAGCCTTTTCTGATAGGAATTACTGCTTTTATAATCATAAGAAAAATTTTAAAATTGAGGTTACAAACTTACGAAAAATATGTGTAAAATCGAATATCAAAGAATCCGTTTGGTTTTTATCACTATATATTATGATTGACTTTGTAAAAGTTATTCTCCATCTTTGCATAGGATTCCAGAGACTCCCCCAAAATCTCCAAAGATTCCGGCTTATGCTAATTTTCTATATATCATAAAACACTGACAAAATGAAACTGTTTCACAAAATACACCTGTGGCTGTCTGTTCCATTCGGTCTGGTCATGACAGTCACCTGCCTGTCAGGGGCAATTCTCGTTTTTGAAAAGGAAATCACAGGAATGCTCAATTCAAGGCAAGAAGCAGTTGTAAAAATTGGCGAAGGGAAAGCAGGTA
This sequence comes from uncultured Bacteroidales bacterium, assembly GCA_937890845.1. Taxonomy (GTDB): domain Bacteria; phylum Bacteroidota; class Bacteroidia; order Bacteroidales; family UBA932; genus Cryptobacteroides. The sequence continues at coordinate 851 of CALADR010000119.1, forward strand.
CAGAAATTTCAAACCCATACAAGGAAAACAGCGATAAGGACACAGCAGTCATAAAAAAGAATGTAAAAAAGACATATCCATTCTTCAAAACGATACGCAGCATACACAGGTGGCTTCTTGACAAGCCCACAGGAAAAAAAATCTCTGCCGGGAAAACTATAGTGGGAATATCTACACTGATGATGGCTCTGGTACTGGCCAGCGGTCTTGTAATATGGTGGCCGCATTCTGGCAAAGCGCTTAGAAACAGACTTACCGTTTCATGCAGCAACGGAATGAGAAGATTCCTGCATGACACACACTCTTCGTTGGGATTCTACGTATGCCTGATTCTCTTTATAATGGCAATAACAGGACTTAGCTGGTCATTCAAATGGTGGGGCAACGGCATGAAATCACTTATATCAGTCCTGGCACCGGAAGCAAACCCAATGAAACTCATATGGCTGATACACACAGGAGCCTGGGGAGGACTGTTTTCCAAAGCATTATGGTTTATCTCTGCGCTCATCGGCGCTACTCTACCCCTTACAGGATATTACATGTGGTTCAAGCGCATGAAGAAACACTAAGAATGTGTTTGGGCGTCTTAAACAGGAAGAACTGACCCTGTCATCTGACTATCGGTATTTGGCTGTCATTCTTTGAATCAGCATTAATTCCGATATCCTCGATAATGATTCTACCTTCGCTGATGCGGGCAAACTCCCACCCCATATCCAAGGCAGTGTAGACATACCTGTCTCCTTCCTCTTTAACATCTACAACCATGGTCGCGCCATCCGATCCAGGCTTTTCATCCTGCCTGCCGCTTCTGAAGAGCCATGTCGCGTACGCTACACCGTCCGTATCATATGTATATGTCTCCTGAAGCTTCTTAAGCAACTCCGGCGAGCAATGCTTCTGCAAAAAATCATAATCTTCGTACAGCTTTTCGTCATACATCCTGACAATGAACGACTTGATAGAATCTTCAGAAGTAATTTCTTTCTGAATTTGTCCGACCGCATACGAAAGAGATATGACAAATATGCTGATAAAAACTATTACGAATCGTTTCATACCGACAAAACTTACTTTGACTTAGCAGAGTGACTGCTTTGAAATACACACAATACAAATTTAACATGAATTTCTACAAATTACAATATCAACGTCTCATAAGCAGTCAGCCGTACCGTAAGACGGCTCGCCACGTACAGAATGTCATTCCGGCAATTCCGTAGCGCTTGGCGACTCTCACACGCTAGAGTAAGTCCGTGCCGGACTAACAAAAAAATACCTTCCTAACTTATTGTTAGAAAGGTATTTTGTGACCCCAACAGGATTCAAACCTGTAACCTTTTGATCCGTAGTCAAATGCTCTATTCAGTTGAGCTACGCGGCCATTCTTTGTGATTCGCATAGGATTCAAACCTATAACCTTCTGATCCGTAGTCAGATGCTCTATTCAGTTGAGCTATGGGGCCGGATTCAGACATAAAGTCTGATATTATTTAACTACTACTCTTCTGCCTTAGCGACTACGAGCTGTTTTTCTTTAATTCTAGCCTTCTTACCGAAAAGGTTTCTGAGGTAGAAAATTCTTGCCCTACGTACCTTACCAACCTTATTAACTTCGATTGACTCGATAAAAGGTGAGTTGATAGGGAAAATTCTCTCAACACCTACTCCATTTGAAACCTTACGAACTGTAAAAGTCCTAGTAGCAGGAGAAGCGCCTCTAAGCTGGAGAACAACACCTCTAAAGTTCTGGATTCTCTCCTTATTACCCTCTTTAATCTTGTAAGCCACTGTTATAGTATCACCGGCCTTGAACGCTGGAAGCTGAGCTGCCTTCTCATTTGCAAAAGCTTCGTCAACAATTTTAATCAAATCCATTTCTTATAATTTTTATGGCAACGTTGCATACTTAACATCCCGCTGCAAGAGGTTGCTTTGTTTTTGGGATTGCAAAGGTAGGTATAATTTTTTATTCTCCAAATTATTTTTGAAAAAAATTCAATATTTTTCAAAGCATATCCCTCAAGCGGTCAAAAAAACTCTTGTCTTCCTTTGTAGGAGAAGCACTGAAAGAAGCGCTATGTCTCATACTTTCAAACAATTCCTTTTCAGACTTTGTAAGTTTTTTAGGAATCATCACAATTATTTTAACATACAAGTCACCTGCGCCATATCCGTTTACAGATGGC
>CALADR010000120.1 GCA_937890845.1 uncultured Bacteroidales bacterium
TGGATATCAACGAAGAAAAGGTCCGTCTCCGCCAGCATTGCCGCTACTTCATAGATACCATTGACAATGATCCGTATCCGGGAAAGAAGCTTGGATTCATCGCCCAGGAAATGGGACGCGAAATCAATACTACCGGATCAAAGGCAAACAACACTGATATCCAGAAAACAGTCGTCCGCATGAAAGACGAACTTGAGAAAATAAAAGAGCAGTCTCTGAATATCCTGTAAAGGATTCAGAGACTGTTCTGTCTCCACTTACTGGAGTGAAACTATTGTCACCTCAATACCAAGCTCTGTAAGATTCTCAAGATACGACTGAGGAATCTTGTCATCGGTTATTATCTGATCCACCTTATCAACATTGCAGATTTTGCTGAAACCTCTTTTCCCGAACTTGGAACTGTCAACAAGCAAGACTGTTTTCTGAGCCGTATCCATCATCATACGGTTAAGGTTTGCTTCCATCATATTGGTAGTGGTGACTCCGAATTCCAAATCGACGCCATCTGCTCCCATAAACAACTTGCTGCAATTGAAATAACTGAGCATATTCTCTGCAAACGGACCAACTACAGACACCGAACTCTCCCTTACCATACCACCGAGCTGGACGACATCTATGTATTTGTTCTGAGACAAGATTGAAGACACTGAAACAGATGCTGTTATAACAGTAAGATTTCTTGCCGACACCATTTCTTTGGCAGCATACAATATCGTGGTACCGGATGCCATCAGTATGGAGTCCGTCTCTTCAAGCATAGAAGCCGCCTGCCTTCCGATGGATCTCTTCTCCAAGACTGCCTGTTTCTCCTTTTCGTTTATATGCCTGTCACCAATATATGGACTGATAGGAATAGCCCTTCCGTGAGTGCGGTAAAGTTTGTTCTGGGCTTCGAGAGAAGTAAGGTCTTTCCTTATTGTCACCTCTGAAACATTAAGTCTTTCAGAAAGATCTGTAACAGATACACTTCCCTGAATATGCAATATTTCCAATATTTCTCTGTGTCTTTCTGACATTGATGACAGCACATCCCAGTTTTTAAGGTTACTCTGCGAATTTAACTATTTTTCCTGAAATTCAAAACCTCCGTTTCATTCTTAAAGAAGACAGCACAGATCCTGCAAGTGCAAGGAATCCGGAAAGAGACATAGCTCTAAGAGGAGCTGTCCCGTCAGTAAAAAAACTGAAAAGAAGGGCTACCAAAGCAGCTCCTGTAGTCTGACCTACAAGTCTTGCAGAAGCCAGCATGCCACCAGCACTTCCTGTTCTGTGAGGAGGGGCGGAAGACAGAAGTATGTGATTGTTTGGAGACTGGAAAAGTCCGAATCCTGTACCGAACAGCATCATCCTCCATACGAATCCCAAAGGCCGTACATCATCAGGAATAAGGAAAAAGCGGAAACATGCAACACTCATAAGACCGATACCTATACCTCCAAGAAGTCCGGGATGTACTTTTCCTATCATTAAACCAGCTAAAGGCGCGACAAACATTATAGCCACGGGGGAAGCAGTCATCAGCAGCCCTGTCACTGTAGTATCATAACCATAAGTATGCATAAGCATGAACGGCATAGAAATAAAAACCAGCTGCTGGCATGTAAAGGAGATAATACTTGTACCTACAGACATGGAAAAAACCGGAATTCTCAGCAGGTCAAAAGGAAGCATAGGAAACTGCCTGCCTTTCTGCGACCTTACATACATAACCGCAGCAGCGACGAAGAGCATTGCTACCACTATAATAATATGCCAGTCAGCACCATGTGAATATGCCTCCAGACATCCTATCATAAGTCCGAATGTAGCAGCATTCAGACCGGCATCCTTCCAGTTGAACCGTCGGCCAGTGACCCTGGTAGGATTCTCCGGAAGGTATTTCCTGGCCAGGGCCCAAGTCAATATACCCAGAGGGACATTTATTGCGAAAAGCCATTCCCATGTCGTCACGGAAAGAATCCCGGCAGCAACTGACGGTCCCGTAACAGAGGCAATAGCCACAACAGTGGCGTTCAGTCCCACTCCTTTTCCAAGATGACGCCTGGGATAGATTATCTTGACAAGAGACGTATTGACACTCATTATCATTGCCGAGCCTATTCCCTGAAAAACTCGCGCAGCGACAAGCGCATAAAAGCCTGATGCAAGAGCACAGAAAAGTGATCCTGCAGTAAACAGAAGCACACCGATATTATATACTTTCTTGTAGCCTACGAGCTCTCCCAAAGTGGAAAACGGCAGCAGGAGCATCATGATAACCAGCTGGAAGGCATTGACTATCCAGATAGAGTCTGCAGGAGACACGCCAAGTTCCTCCGCTATGGTCGGCAATGCCACATTGCATATCGTTCCGTCCAGAACAGACAGAAACAGGCCGCAGAAAGTTGCCGCTACTGCATAATAAATTTTGGGACGGTGCAGACCGTCCCAATTCAAGTCTCCGACCAATCTCGGAGATTCCCGTTCTTCTTCTTTTATTTCTCTTTCACTCAGCACGGCACTCTACTTTTCAGATATTTTCAGGTTACCTACATATTGGCCCCAACATCCGTCAGTAACTATCGTGACAGGCTTTCCGTCAAGATCCTTAACCTCATGCAAAGAAGTAAGGAAAGTATGAGAGTGACCGCCTACTATCAAATCCACATTCCTTGTCTGCGCAGCAAGCTCCTGATCTGTATATGACTCCGCTGTAAACCCAAGATGAGTAAGACAGATAATCAGGTCACATTTCTTTTCATTCTTAAGATACGCAGCATATTTGTTGGCAACCTCTGCAGGCTCAAGATACTTAATGCGCTCAGCTATATCCCTGTCTACCACCCTTGTCAAATCCGTAAGCAGACCTATTATGCCTATTTTGAGCCCTCCTCTGCGGACTATGACATAAGGTCTGACAAGGTCTGACAGAGAGCATCCTGTAAATTCATAATTTGCACAAACAGCCGGACAATCCAGGTTTGAAAGCCGTCTGGAGAGCTCCTCTATACCATTGTCAAACTCATGGTTTCCAAGGCATACCGCATCATATTTCATTGCATTGATAATATCGATTTCAACATCCCCTTTCAGAATAGTGAAATAAGGGGAACCCTGGCTGAAATCTCCGGCATCCAGCAGAAGGACATTCTTCTTGCCGTCAGCCGCCCTGACACTGTCAATATATGCAGCTCTCTCTATAACACCACCAGTTCCGGTATTCGCTCCGGAACGCAGGGGGTCAATATGGCTGTGTGTATCATTTGTATGCAAAATAGTAAGGTTCTGCGCCTGAACAGCAACGGCGAGACACAAAGCCGATATGATGAAAATTGTCTTTTTCATTGTCAGAATAATTTTAGTTTCAAAAATCATCAGATTACCTGATCTGCACGCGGCCGTCAGCCTTATATACCACAGGCCTTCCTGCAGCAGTCTCGCCCTCGATATAAGCCATTATCACATCATAGATATCGGCTTCAGGAAACTCCAGAATTTCAATGGCATTGCGTGCAAGGAAAAGGTCGTCACCACCGTTCAGAAGGAAACTTATAGTGGCAAGTCCATAGACTCTTTCGTCATCAATAGGCTCTCCTCCTATCTCGGCCGATACCAGTCTGCCGCCTTCGGCCACAACCCTGACACCTCCCAGAACCTGGAAGCGTCCTGCGGCCATCGACTCGAGGAATGCCCTTATATCTTTTCCTTTCAATGATACATATACTATGGTGTTCTTGAACGGAAACATAGACATAATATCATCTTCAAGTATCTCACCCTTAGGCATATCCACCCTTATACCGCCAAAATTGGCAACTCCTATGTCAACCTTTCTGCCGGAAGCCTTCTCGGTAGCAGCCATAACAGTATCAATAAACAGGTTTGACAGAGCACATTCAGGATAACTCCTGACCATAGCCTCCGGCGAATATCCCACGACTCTCTTTACAGGTGCCATTGCAGGCTGGGCTGCAAAAACGATTTCAGCCACGTCTGACACTGTGCCCCCTTTGAAAGTTTTTCCGGAAGGAGAATAATATGTTTTGCCTTTTACAGTTCCCAAAGCTTTTTCCCAGTTTTCTGCAGACGGACTTGTAACCCCTGTACGTGAACCGTCAATCCTTGTCCTTGACCAGGTGTAGGAAAATGCCTTTTTATCATCTTTTCCTGCTTTGGCTCCGGTCCGGACCTGCGCATGCACTGCAAATGAAGCCAACAGAGCAAAGGAAGCTGCAATAATTTTGATCTTATTCATTTTCTCTCAAGTTACGTAAGTAGTTTAAATACTCTCACTACTTTTGTTTCAACCATTTATACAAATCCTTGAACGACGTCTTCTTTCCGAACATGAGGATACCGATCTTGTAGATTTTTGCAGAAAGATATGCCATAATAAGGAAAGTTACTACCAAAAGGACTATGGAAAGAGCTATCTCCCAGGCAGGCACACCGAACGGAATCCTCGCAAGCATGACTATCGGAGACGTGAACGGAATCATAGAGCCCCAGAAAACCACCTGACTGTCAGGAGACTTGAATGCATAGAACGCAATAAAGAATGCAAGGAGCAAAGGAATCGTCACAGGCATCTGGAGCTGTTGGGTATCGGCCTCATTTTCCACAGCCGAGCCGATTGCTGCAAAAAGTGATGCATACAGCAGATATCCCAGTACGAAATACACTATGAAAGAAATCAGAATCAAAGGATAATTGATATCCTTCAATGTTGAGATGACAGCAGCAAGTTCGCTGTCACCGGACGGTACAGACACCTGCATATTCATACCTGCCGCATCCATCATTTCAGGACTTACACCAAGTCCTTCTGTCATCTGCGTCATCTGCTCGGTCTGCATGGTTGCAGTCTGAGTGAGAGCGTCAAATCCTATGAATGAACTTAATCCGACCACAAGCACGACAGTAAGCACTACCCACAGGAAAAACTGTGTAAGAGCC
>CALADR010000121.1 GCA_937890845.1 uncultured Bacteroidales bacterium
TCCTGATATAGTGTGCCCAAATCGTTAAGTACCACACCTTCCGGAACAATCTCTCCGTTCTTGTAACGCCTACCTATTTCCAAAAGAAGGTCAACATCTTCCTTACAGAATGTTTCCCATGTTTCAGATCCGTCCGGCTGCCATGACTTGACCCTTGCAACAGGCTTGTGCTCAGGAACTTCTACTTCCAAGTCCGGATAACTGTCGCTCATATTCCTGCAAGTCTCAAGGAGATTATGCTTCAGGGCATATTGGATATATCCATAAATCCTTGGAGTAGAGGACATGACACAAACACCAAACTGAGCCAGAGTATCTTTGCTGACGAAATAATCTTCTTCATTTCCATAACTGAACATATATGGGTATCCGGCAGACAGAACTGCCTTAAGATAGGCTACCTCTTCGCCTATTGAATCCTCTATCCAGTCTTCGCTTTTCAATGCTCCTACATCTATTCCTTCACTAGACAAATCCATCCCCAGCGCACCTGCAATCAACACACTGAAATCTGCAAAATAATTATAGTCGGAATATGATGCAAGGCTTTCCATAAAAAGACTATACTGCGCCTCGTCTTTAAAATGAACCAAAACATAAGGCGTGGTGGACTTACCTTCCCTATAAATACGCCACGCCTTCTCTTCGGGGGAATCTGTCACTTCCTCCAATATAAATATCTCTTCCTCAACACTTTCTAAAAGAGCCTCAATATCCAGATCCTTCTGGCTGTCAAAGTCAATTCTATGCATAACTCCGAAAGATAAAAACAGTTTTGGATTTTTTCAAATAATCCAAAACTGTTTTTGCAAAACACCACAAAATGTTGCTAACTTTGTGAATATGGACAAAAACAGAAAAATAGATATTATGGGAATTGTCAATATTACTGACAATTCCTATTTTTCTTCCAGCAGATGTCTGGATGAGACTACAGGCAGGGCTGATATTGACAAGATTCTGGAAAGGGTCGGTAAAATGATTGAAGAAGGAGCCGGAATCATAGACATTGGAGCATGCTCTACCAGGCCATGGTCTGATCCCGTAGGAGAAGTTCAGGAATGGGAACGGCTGCATCCGGCTCTGAAAGCCATAAAAGATTCATTTCCTGAGATACCTGTTTCAATAGATACCTATTGGTCCGGTGTAGTGGAAAAAGCTTTGGACCTTATCGGGCCGTATATTGTAAATGACATTTCTGCCGGAGAAGATGATCCCGAAATGCTCGAAACAGTCGGACGACTGGGACTCAGATATATTGCAATGCACAAGCGCGGAACTCCGAAGACAATGCAGAGTCTCTGCCAGTACGGCGATGTCACTGAAGATGTATTGGAATATTTCAGGCAGTTTGCCGGAAAAGCCGACAAGGCTGGTATCAGAGACTGGATTCTCGATCCTGGCTTCGGGTTTGCAAAGACCATAGACCAGAACTACCTGATGATGCGCGAGTTGGGCAAATTTCTGGAACTGGGACATAAAATATTAGTCGGAGTATCACGCAAAAGCATGATATTCCGACTGTTCAACATTACTCCGGAAGAGTCTCTGGCACAGACACAAGTCCTGCATCTGGCGGCTCTCCAGAACGGAGCTGATATTTTAAGGGTTCACGATGTAGCTGAAGCAGCACGTACCGTCGCCCTGTACAGGAAGCTTTAGAAAACCTCTACCTCATCAATGAAGAACCAGCAAGGCTGTCCTACACCATAGTGCCAGGACGGGCATACCTTTGTGCCTTCTATTTCAATTCTGATATATCTTGCTGTACACGGATTTTCTTGAGACACTCCCAACTTCTCGAACTTTACTTGTACAGAATCATCTTCAGGTATGGCAAGTTCTCCGAAAGGACTGTAGCAGACTCCGTCAGACGAGACTGATATTTTCAGATGTTTCGGCAGGAGAATCCAGGCTCCCAACTGATGCAGGAAGTCACAGCCTACATAGGAAAAGCTCTTCCGGGACCCAAGGTCAACTACAAATCCTCCGTCAACGCCTTCCCATCCGACCCAGCTTTCCACGAAAGTAGAGCCACCGTAAATACCGTCAGTAAGACCTGTCTCTCCCAATGCTACGTATTTTTCTGCAGTAGGAGGTACAAGCCACTCTACAGACGCACCTGCGGCAAGATTGGGTCTCTCGCCAGGAAGATACCTGTCTCTGAATAGCTTGCAATACTCGGCAGGAGAATTGTTTCTTTCATTTAGAGTAGGTATTCCGAACTCAGCAGTCCTGGCTTCAAACAAGTCAAGTTCCTGCCTTATCTTCCCGGGATTACGGCATCCTTCAGCACGGGCTATTTCAAGCTCCGAATACTGAAGAGGAAGCCTTGACCGTCTTACTCTTGCAAGGTATTCCGGCTGGTCCGCTACTGCAGCCTCCGCTGCATCAAAAAGTTCATTGTATCTCTTTCTGCAAGCAGCATTGAGCATACCGTCCTTATGGCTCACAGGAGAGTCATAAATCCAAAGCCTGTTTCCGGAAGCCAAAAGGGCACCTTCAAGCATCCTTTCATACTGGTAAATGTATTTTCCTGCCTCTCCATAATAGCCGTCAGTGAATTCTCTCATCAGAGAGTCTATATCGGCATCAGCATTCCACATCAGTTTGGCCACCACATACGATCGCATCTCGGAAAGGTCTGTTCCCAAAGAGGCCGCTATCTGTGAAAAATGCATTGTGGCATGATGGTCGCGGAAAGTCCTGATATTAGGCTGGATAATATGGAAATTAGGGAAAGGAGCCACCATATTGTCGAAATTGATACCGTAGTCCCAGACAAAAATATTGTCAGAAATCGCAGACCATCCCTCCAGTGCCTTCATAAAATATTGGCCGGAGGCATTGTCCGTCAACGGAACTTCCCTGTCGCAGTCTATATCACAGAGCATGATGTTCACATTAGGCAGTGGTTTTACGTGAGCCGGAGGATTCATAGTAAACAGGTATGCCAGAGTCGAGAATTCCTTGTCCGGAAACCTCTCTGCAATCTTATTGAGAAACTCTACATACAGTCCGGAAACAGCACCTTCCCTTTCAATAACTTTCATACATTCAGGACATTGACAGTATGTATTATTGCCGTCATTCTGACTCACCGACATCATTTTCATATCCGGATTGGCCTTGAAAATAGAGTCGATGGCCGCACAGGCAGCCTCCAGGACTTCAGGATTGGTCAGACACCACTGGCTTGCCCTTCCCGGGCGGCGTTCTCCATTGATAAAAGAATAATACTCAGGATGTTCCTTACCGTATCTTGAAGCCGGCAAAATCCTGTTGAATGTATGTACCCAGAGATTACCGGCAAAAACTTCAGCAGGCTGTTCTATCCTCAGCCAGGTCTTGAACAGAGGTGAAATGGCCATAGAAATAGAATAAGACTGGATCTGCCTGTAGCGGAAAGTCGGAGTCTCTGTCAGATTAAGGTCAGAAGGCAGAACCAGACTTTCCTGTCTGCTGTAATCCAGTGCATCGGCAGCATAATAACGGACTCCAAAATAGTTCTCCAAAAGAGTGACTACCGCATAAACGGAGCCGTGTCCGCCACCGGATACTACATAGATGCGCCCGTCTGAGGCATAAATACCAAATGCATCCTCTGTCAGTCCGGAAGTTTCTGATGTACCGAGAAAGACTATGTCTCCCTTCCTGGTTTTCGTTGCAGAATCCAGTATCTCAAGTTCAGCTCCACTGAGCCTTTTTGCAAAATCAGCCATAAGTTCTGCTGCTTCACGCTCGTCTTCGCCATAGACGAAAATTGCTGAAACACGGTGTTCTCCATCTTCGCCCAGCAACGCTGACACTGAGGCTGGTGCATTTCCGCCTACTACTATACGGCCCGCCGGCTTGCCGTTTTCAACAATTTTAATCTGGGAGAAAGCCACGACCGGAAAAATACAGGCCACGGCAATCAGTGAAAAAAGTCTTTGTTTCATAATTGCATTAAATAGGACCGTAAAGTTACAAAAAACTTAGGGGTAAACAGTTTCTTTGTGTATCTTTGCCGGCAATTATAAAACTGATTTCACAATGGACAACCACTCACTTCTGGCAGTCTCCCCTATAGACGGAAGATATGCCCGTCAGACAGAATCACTCAGAGAGTATTTCAGCGAATATGCACTTATCAAATACAGGGTAAGGGTAGAAATAGAGTATTTTATCGCACTTTGCGAAATTCCTCTGCCTCAGCTTGCTGACTTTGACAAGGACAAATTTGAAGCTCTCAGAGACATATATCGTAAAATGACCCCTGAAGATGCAGCCAAAGTGAAAGATATCGAGAAGGTTACAAACCACGATGTAAAGGCTGTCGAATACTTCATAAAAGACAGGTTCAAGGAAATGGATATCATAAAATGGGGCGAATTTGTCCATTTCGGACTTACATCCCAGGATATCAACAATACTTCCGTGCCGCTTTCCCTCAAGGAAGCCATGCACGAAGCATACCTGCCTCTTATGAATGAGGTGCTGGATATTATCAAGTCAATGGCAGATCAGTGGAAAGACATACCTATGCTTGCCAAGACTCACGGACAGCCAGCCTCTCCTACAAGAGTCGGAAAGGAATTCAAGGTATTCCAGGTACGTATTGAAGAACAGCTCAGACAGCTTGACCTGCTGACGTATCCGGCAAAGTTCGGAGGCGCCACAGGAAATATGAATGCGCATAAAGTAGCC
>CALADR010000122.1 GCA_937890845.1 uncultured Bacteroidales bacterium
TGCTGCCTTCTAAATTTTGTTTTCTTTGGTTGTAACATTGTTCTATTACTTTAAAATAAAATACTTTCCGTTTCCCTTAAGTCATTGAGCATCAGCTGGTTGGGCGGACTTATCCTCAAATAAGGGACTGCAAAGATAGTAAATTTTTCTCAATTACAAATAAAAGATCAAAAAAATCCAAACTTTTTCGACCACCATTTCCAATAGCTAATAATTAAATAATCATGTAGTTACAGATATACATTAAAATAAATCGGATCACTTTTCGACATTAGAATAATACCCAGTTCACACAACACTTTCCGACAATGGTCACAAACGCGTCCTTACGCCTATTCTGTCAGACCTGAAACATCAAGATACAGAGATTTTATTTACCTTTGCGAAGATGTGCCCGAGACAATGAGGAATCTTTTACACATATATAGACAGACAATTCTTCTGGCGGCAGCAGTTGTCATGAATGCGCTGACTGCGGCACAACCATGCCTAGGACAAGACAAGGAAAAAATAAGCCTTCAAGACTGGCTTGCACGCACAGACTCAGAAGCCGGCTATGGCAAAAACACGGATAATGATGAAAACATCCTACACTTCATTATTGAAAGAGGAGATACAATATATATTGACAATCTTCCTGCAGCGCATGTCTATCAGAAACTGCCTCGCCAGAAAGGGAGGGAATGGAGAAAATACTACCGGCTAGTGCACAACTTCAGTAAAGTATATCCATACGCCCTTGTAGCAAGACACATGGTCCATGAAGCCGACAGCACAATTGCGGCTGACAATCTAAAGAGGGCCAAAAGAGACAAATATATCAATAGTGTCCAAAAGGAGTTATTCAGTGTCTTCGAAGCACCTCTAAGAAATCTGACAGTCAGCCAGGGAGCCCTCCTCATGAAACTGATTGACCGTGAAGTCGGAAAATCATCCTTCAACATAATCAAGTACTACAAAAACGGCATGGCAGCAGGATTCTGGCAAGGAATAGCCAAGCTGTTCGGATCAGACCTTAAAAAGCCTTACGACCCGGAAGGAGAAGACGCTGTAACTGAAGAACTTGTCCAAAAATGGGAATCCGGAGAATTCGAAGGTTTGTACTATACCCTTTTCTGGGAATATCCGCCAGATACAGAAATCCCGTCAAAGTACAGATAAGGAGAACTTGAAATCCAGTCTTTAAGGATAATAAGTTCAGCTCCTGAAGACACTGCCATGCGAACTTCCGTATGGTAGTGCCCGAAGATAAAGTAATCAATTTTACGGTGTGTAGAAAATGAGTCGGCAAATTTATATATAGGCTCATCTTCGCCTTTGAAGACATATTCCTGATGACGGGCCAGCCTATTGTGACGGGACCACGCATTGCCGAACCCGAAAGCAATTCTGGGATGAAGCATACTGAAAAGGAACTGCAAAACCTTGTTATGGAACACCTTGCGGAGAAACTTGTAACCGGCAGGGGCAGGACCAAGACCGTCACCGTGCCCCAGACAAAAAGTCTTGCCCTGGATATCAACCACATAAGGCTGTTCGAGACGCACCATGCCCAGTTCTTCAAAATAGCTGTAAGTCCAGACATCGTGATTCCCCTGAAAAAAATATACCTTGACACCGGAGTCCATTAATTCCAGCAATGCTGAAAAGACTCTTATATATCCTTTCGGCACCACATCCCTATACTCATACCAAAAATCCCATATATCTCCTAAAAGATACAGAGCCTCAGTATTTTCAGCAGGTATGGAACGCAGAAAACCGACAAAACGCGCTTCCCTGTCAGCCGGGTCGGCCACATCAAGACCCAGATGTACATCTGAAGCGAAATATGTCAACTTTCTATTTTCCATAACCTGTCATTGCCACCGTGTTGTAAAAAGCCGAATCTTTGACCTTACCTATCAGCCGAAGATAAAAATCAGAACAGCTACAACTGCACAATACAAGGCAAACCAGCTGAGTTTCGCCTTCTTTACCAGTGCAATCATAACCTTACAGGCAAACAGGCCAGAAACAAATGCAGATATGAAGCCAAGGACAAGAGGAAGCCACCCTATCGTAGATTCGCCCATTTCCCCGCTGACAAGCTGCAGAAACGCCTCTCCAAGAATCGGCACGAGAACCATAAGAAAGGAAAACTGTGCCATGACCTCTCTTTTTACCCCGCAGATAAGACCTGTGGAAATGGTTGTACCAGAACGTGAAAGCCCGGGAGCAACTGCCAGAGCCTGACCGAGACCTACTGCAAATGCCTGCCAGTAGGATATTCCGTTCCTATACTTGTTTTCAGGAATAATCCCCACAGACGACTTGCCTGGCTTTGAGGCCATATCAGAGAAAAACAGGAGCATAGCTGTAACCAAAAGAGCAATCGCTACGCCTGTCAAAGAACCAAAAAGCCCGGTAACGACATCCTTAAAAAAGACACCTACAATAAAGACAGGAATCATGGAAAGGCATATCTTAAGGATATAGTCTGTCTCATCATTCATTTTGAACTTGAAAAAGCCTTTCAGCAAACCAAGGATCTGCTTTCTAAAAACAACAATTGTGCTTAACACAGTAGCTGCATGTACCAGAACCTCAAAAACAAGATCTTCGGAAGCCTCTATTCCAAGTAACTCCTTTCCAATTACCAGATGGCCGCTGCTGCTTACAGGCAAAAACTCCGTAAGTCCCTGAACAAGTCCCAAAATTATTGCTTCAAACCACTCCATTATATTATTTCAGTTATTTGTTATCCTTAATTTCATCATCTGAAAATACCTTTACAATAGAAACAATCTCTATTACGATTCCAGATATAATTACAACAGGGGCTGCAACCAGCCTCCTGAAGTCAAACATTGCATAATTGAAGACTTGCGGATCATCGCTTCCGCCTCCAATCATCAAAATATAACCGGAGACCATTATAATGAGTCCGGCAAGCATCAACTTAAGACCCTTTCGGGAAATTGCGAAATTATCCATCTGCTATAAAAATATCAAAAATACAACTCGTCCTTTTTGAGGGATACAAGTTTATTCACTACAAACCATGTACTCAGCACACAAATCAGCACACCTGAAAGAAGGACTATGCCTATTACAAACAACAGCAGTCCGATATCGAATATCTCGAACATCTGCATGAATTCATGCCTCAAGACATAAAGCATGCCCACAAGCACTATTATCGCCAGGAAAGCAGAAAACAACCCCTGAAATACAGCCTGCACAAGGAACGGAGCCCTTATAAATGATCTCGTAGCCCCGACAAGCTTCATCGTATGGATCGTAAAACGCTTTGCGTAGACGTTCAGTCTCACCGTATTGTTTATCAATACGAATGAAATGAACAGCAAAAGTACAATAAATACTCCTATTACAATAGAAATTTTGCTGAGATTTGCATTCAGGGCCTCCACAAGGGACCTCTGATATACCACATCTCCTACCAACGGAAACTTCAACAGCTCACTTTTCACAAGTTCAAGGCTGTCTGCCGATACATAATCAGCTGAAAGAGTAACATCTATTGATGCAGGTATCGGTAATGTCTCGAATACATCAAGGAAATCAGCACCGAGCAAATCCCTCATCTCCCCGGCACCCTGTTCTTTTGAAATAAATTCAGAACTCCTTATGAAACGCATTCCGTCGAGTTTCTGCTGAAAATTCATCGCAGACTCATCACTGACATCCTGCTTCATGAGGACAGAGACCTGCATATTCTCCTTAAAATAATCAGAAACAGCTCCAGCATTGACAAGCATAAGGCTTGCAATACCCACCAGCAGCAGCACAAGGCTGATACTTATCACAGACGAGAGGTAGGAATTTGCCAGTCTCCTGTGTATTATATTGTTTTCCGCTTTTCCCATAATAAATCCAATCAGCGCCAAAGATAGTGAAATATCAAAAAAAATTATTATCTTTGTAGAGATTTTGTCTTATTAAAACTTATATATGGGAGATTCTGTAAAAAGAGTGCTTTTTGTCAATTCTGAGATATATCCCTATCTGCCAGAGTCTGAGATAGCAAACGTCGGAAGGTATCTTCCCCAGGGAATTCAGGAAAGAAAGAAGGAAATCCGGTCTTTTATGCCGAGATACGGCTGTATCAACGAGAGGAAAAACCAGCTTCATGAAGTAATCCGCCTCTCTGGGATGAATATCATAATCAACGATGTTGACAGACCGCTGGTCATAAAGGTAGCCTCAGTCGCAGCAGCTAGGATGCAGGTATATTTCATTGACAATGAGGACTATTTCCACCGCAAGCAAATCTATCACGATGAACATGGCAACTTCTTTGCCGACAATGGGGAAAGAGCGATATTTTTTGCCAGGGGTGTATTGGAAACAGTGAAAAAACTTCGTTGGACACCGGATATTATCCACTGCCACGGGTGGATTTCAGGAATTCTGCCGGCTTATTTGAAAAAAGCCTATAAAGACGACCCAATCTTCTCCAACAGCAAAATCGTGCTTTCGATATACGATGATATAAACGATATCAGTTTTACTGAAGGACTGAAAGAAAAGATTGTTTATGGTGGTCTTGACGCAGAATCAATTAACCTGCCGGACTGCCCTACGGGCACGGATATTGCTAAATTCGCCGCCGGATACTCAGATGGAGTCATCATAGGGTCGGAAAATGTGTCTCAGGAACTGCAGGATTACTGCAAGGAATCAGGACTTCCGTTCCTTCCTTTCAGGAAAGGGACTTATGAAGACAATTCATATCTTGACGACTATAACAGTTTTTATGACAACTTGTAAAATGAAAAACAGAATAAAAGGTCTGCTTTTGACGACGTTCGGCATTATCACATGCGGAACGTCGTGTATTTATGTAAATGAAGAGCTGGGAAGCGGCTTCATTCCTACAGATCAGAGATATGAAATTCACACAACAGAATTTCCTATCAGGAACATTTCAGAAAAACCGGTCAATGATTTGTCCGGATACAGTTCCTCCAGAATAACCATAGGTTCGATAAAGAATGAAAATGGAGACGCGGTTTTCAAAAGCAGCGCAGTAACACTTATCCCTGCCAGCAAGTACGATTTCGGCAAAGGCGGCAAGGTAACCAGTTTTCATTTTGCAGTAGCAAAGGACACATTGTCCTACATAAATGAAGGAGAAAGGAAGATTATACAGAACATAAATGTTTACAAACTTCCCAAGAAACTTAAGCCGAAGGACAGCTTCATAGGCTCATCCTCCGTTCTGGAACATTCATTTACAAATGCAGATCGCATAACCGATGGAATCCCTGTATTTGACGGAGGCGATTCCCTGTCATTTGACTTCAGCAACTCATGGTCAAATGAATTGCTGGCATCGTTACAAAAGATGGAAACATCTGTCTATGATTCCACAGGAGCCTTTACGGAAAAAGTCTTCCCGGGAATATATATGACTATTGATGCCCCTGTCACTACCGGAGGTCGAATCAATATGTTCGGCCTGACTATCGGAGCAGACCTTAAAAACCACACGCTTAGAGGAGGATATGCCAAGATGCATGTTGCAGGAGCGAAGTTTGACGGGAAAGAGGTGGCTGACACAATGTTTATCTTCATGTACGGAGCAACTGATTTCTCTATTACCCAGGCTCCTAAAGACTATTATTCCGGAGAAACACTCACACCGCAGTATGCTCTTAATCTAAGCAAACAAGAGTATGTATCAGGGAAAGCGCCTGAATATGACGGCAAGACCTTGCATATAGAAGGCGGCGGAGGACTTAAACCTATAATAGAGGCAAAAGCCATAAGGGAAGAGCTCATAGGTATCCTTCAGGCAGAAGGAGTGGAAGATCCGTCAAAAGTAATTATCAACAAAGCGACGATAGTCCTGCCTTTCGAAACAGATTCTGATTATGAAAACCTTAAAAGGTTCCCTGTAGTCCTGAGTCCAAGCTGCCGTTTCATTAACAAGGATGACAAAGAGCTTGTAAACTACGCCGGAATCACAGACCTCAGTTCCAGTTCTGAAAATCAGGGAGGAATAAACAGATCAAAATCCGTTTATTCTCCAGATATCAGTTACCATCTGCAGGAAATACTCCAGCTTGAAGATTATTCTGAAACTGATGAAGATATAAAGACTGAATACTCGCAAAAAGACATATGGCTT
Source organism: uncultured Bacteroidales bacterium (assembly GCA_937890845.1). Lineage (GTDB taxonomy): Bacteria > Bacteroidota > Bacteroidia > Bacteroidales > UBA932 > Cryptobacteroides. Next base: position 6,137 of record CALADR010000122.1, read on the forward strand.
TTGACAATGTCACAGGAAGTCACAGAATCAGAACAGCAGGGAATGAGCCAATATAGCCAGGATCTCCAGTACAGTATGTATTATAACAACATGTACAACTATGGATACGGATACGGCGGATACGGCTATGGTGGTTATGGCGGATATGGTTATAACAACTACTATAATTATTATGACATGCTGAATTATGCAGCAATGCAGCAGGGAAACCAGACTCAGGAAACCGTCACAACTGAACTTGACAGGGACAGATACTATGAAGCTGTACTGAATGGACCGAACGCAGAAGCGGGAAATACAGGAAATCTGAAACCAGGTGATACGGGATACTATGAAGCTCTAAAGCTTCCATATATGAGAATAACTTACTCTGTGAGAGGTAAGTAAACAAAAAAAGCTGGTCTTTAAAGACCGGCTTTTTTATTTTCACTTCAACAAAATGATGTCTTATGAGACAATTATTTGTTGAGTTCGTTTTCAATATAAGAGATAGCATCACCTACTGTAGATATTTTTTCGCTAGCTGCCTCGTCTGGGATAGTAATATTGAAAGCTTTTTCGAATTCCATGATAAGTTCAACTGTATCAAGAGAATCTGCCCCAAGGTCATTTGTGAAACTTGCGGTCTCAGTCACTTCAGACTCATCAACGCCCAACTTGTCAACGATGATTGCCTTTACTTTAGCTGCAACTTCTGACATAATTGTAAAATTTTAATTAATGATTTAAGTTTATTATGTTACACTATTGTATAATCGCTAAATCGGCTGCAAAGTAAGTAAAAAAATCCCGAAAATAAAAATTTATTCCATCTTATTGCTACTTAGCTTTATCCATACCCTCAAACCATTCAGGGAGTTAAACAGGTAGAACACCCACATTATAACCATAAGACCTGCATGGGCATCACCTCGCGCTGCACACACAGACCACATAGCCACACTAATAACATTAGTTACCAGCCACAATATCCACTGCTCCATAAATGCCAGAGCCATAAGCGCTTGTGCTATTATACTGAGAACGGTCGTTGCAGAATCTTTAAACGGCTGAGGGTCACCCAAATACCTCAGAAGATAACCTCCAGATACGACAAAAACAATACATACAATACTAAGTAGTATACGCTGTGTCCACGTCATTTTCCTGGCGCGCACCCTAACATCCTTGTTCTGAGCTCCTGGATCTCCGGCAGATGTTGCCGCCCCCCTGCGTCTCCACTGCCACCAGCCGACAAACTGCATCGGAAGATAGTAAAGGGCATTAAGTCCAGCATCCCCATAAAGCTCCGCCTTATACGAAATAATAGCATACAATGAAACATTGACAACTCCGAAAATATAATTCCAAATGCTTCCTTTAGCGACCAGTACGACACATACAACTCCTGCAATCCCCGCTAAAGAGCCAATTACATCCACTGTACCAGTAAGCACTGAATATACTGCATTAAGAATGACGACTCCTGAAATAAGAGCCAAATCATAATATGACAACACGTGATTTTTCATATACTATCAATATCGGTTAAGATGCTTTAAAATACTCTCTGCAAGAGATCTTCCTACAAGAGCCTCCAGATCCTCTATAGAAGCAGAGGCAATTCTTGGCACACTGCCAAAATGCAAAATAAGTCTCTGCTCGGTCTTCTCCCCGACTCCCTTGATTTCCCTTAATGCAGATTCGACCTGTGCCTTACTTCTTCGGTTTCTGTGATGGGTTATTCCAAATCTGTGCGCTTCATCCCTTATTCGTTGCAAAACCTTAAGAGCCTGTGAATTCCTGTCAATGAACAGTGGATATGGATCCCCTACCCTATATACTTCCTCCATGCGCTCTGCAAGTCCTATGACAGTAAGTTTGTCAGTAAGGCCAAGTTCTGCAAGAGCTTCATAGGCAAACGAAAGTTGCCCTTTGCCTCCATCGATTACGATAAGCTGTGGAAGATCTTCCGGTGCCTCGGCAAGCATTCTCGAATAACGCCTGTTGACGACTTCTTTCATGGAAGCATAATCATTCGCCCCCACTACAGTTTTAATTATAAAATGGCGGTAATCTTTTTTACTAGGAACAGAATCACGGAAAACCACACAAGCTGCAACAGGATTAGTTCCTTGAATATTAGAATTGTCAAAGCACTCTATGTGCTCAGGCAGGACCTTCATTCCAAGTGCATCCCGGAGTTCTTCCATGACTTTTCTTCGGAAATCATCAGGATCAGTATGTTCTTTCTGCTTCAACGCATTGAACCTCATTTCCTTTGCATTTTTTGCACTCAACTCCAAGAGAGATAGTTTGTCTCCCCTGTAAGGTATTTTGAACTCTACTCCTTTGATTTCGATATCAGGAAGGAATGGCACGAGGACTTCTTCTGACAGGTTACCAAGTTTATCCTGGACTTCTGCAATAAACATCCCCAGTACATCTGCTTGTTCTTCTTCGATATTCATTTTGAATCCCAAATTGAGGGACTGGATTACGGCTCCGTCCTTCAGGCGCATAAAGTTACCGTATGCTTCATTGGAATCGAAAACAAGTGAAAATACATCCAGATTGCCTATCTGAGAGTTCATAATCAGAGATTTGCTGTAATGCTTCTCGATAGACATCATCTTCCTTTTATATTCTTCTGCTACCTCAAACTCCAGATTTGATGCCGCCTCAGACATTTTTTCTTTGAAAAGTCTTATCATTTCACGCCCTCCCCCTTTAAGAAGGCGGACTATCTCTTCAATATTTTCATTATATTCACTTACAGAAATACCGCCGACACAACATCCTCTGCACTTTCCTATATGATAATTCAGACACGGTCTGGCTTTTCCTCTCAAAACAGATTCTGAAGTGATTTTCAGATTGCAGGTCCTTAAAGGATATAAGGAAGAAAACAGGTCAAGCAGGTTCCTTGCATGCATAACGGAACTGTATGGTCCGAAATACCGGGAACCGTCCCTGACCATTCTTCTGGTAAGGAATACTTTCGGATAAACATCTGCACTTATACATATCCATGGATAAGTCTTTGAATCTTTAAGCAGAATATTGTATTTGGGCTTGTATTGCTTTATAAGGTTATTTTCCAGCAGCAATGCATCAGCTTCTGAATCAACGACAGAATACTGTGCATCTGCTATTTTGGATACCATCACCGCTGTCTTTCTAGTAAGCCTGTCCGGAGAGACAAAATACTGTGCGACTCTCTTATGCAGGTCTTTTGCCTTACCTACATAAATGACATTCCCCTCAGAGTCATAGTATCTATAGACTCCCGGGGAATGTGGAAATAAAGATATTTTTTCCTTTAAAGTCAATCCTTACTTAATATACTTTGCTATTTCTTCTTCTATCGCATCTCCGCGAAGATTTCTCTTAAGTATAGTTCCGTCAGGTCCGAAAAGAACAATATGAGGTATGCCCTGGATTCCGTATATCTGTGTAGGTATATGCTGGGCATTGATAATCTGGTTCCAGTTTACACCGTAAGCCTTGGCTGTATCTTTTGAAGCCACAGGATCATCCCAAACAGCAACACTCAAAACTTCAAGTCCCTTCTTACGGTAAGATTCGTAAACGCGCTTTACGGTAGGGATCTCTGCCTTGCACGGACCGCACCATGACGCCCAGAAATCTACCAATACATATTTGCCTTTTCCTACATAATCGGAAAAGTTCACTGTCTTACCATCTGAATCTTCAATAGTAAAATCCTTGAACATCTTGCCTTCTCCAGTCTCAATTCTTGTCATAATCTCAGCCTTCAGGGCTTTTACTGCCTCTGTTTCCTGAATGGCAGGAGACAACAGGTTTATAAGAGAGTCTGCCTTATTATCATCTTCTGCAACTGCAACAACCTGCTGTATGGCAATCATTGATATGATATTGTCACTGTTCTCCACAAGTGCATTCTCGTTGAATTTTACAAAATCATCAATTACAGCATTATAGTTTGATTCCAGTTTGGTCATGCGCTCCGTCTCCGAAAGTGTCTCGTCAGATGTTATGGCATCAACCTGTGTCTTGAAATCATTTTGGATAGACATTGATTTTTCCTGATACTCGGTAAATCTGGCCTGAACTGATTTTGAAGGAGCTTTTGATCTGACAACAGATTCTGATGAAAGAGTTATCTCAAGAGAGGTTCCGTCCGGTATAAACTGGACTCCATAATCTGCAGCCGAAACCGAACCAATGACTTTCACATCTGCAGGAACTTCCACATAGAACTTTCCTCCCTTTACAGGCACAAGTGTATCTACCTGAAGTTCAGGAATCAACACATTGACCTCTTCTATAGCATCCAGATTGACAGTTCCGGAAATTTTGGTAACATCTGACACCTGGGTACAGGCAGCCAAAACCAAACCGGCCGAAGCTGCTGTCAAAATTCGTCTTGTTCTCATAAATTAACAATCTTTAAAATAAATATTGAAAAAGCGGATTCTGCACTTTCCGTGCAAAATCCGCTAAATATACGCAATTTTACTGAAAGACAATATATCTGTCCATCATTTACTTAAGTCCAGAATACGGACATTGCGGAATTTTATTCCGGCACCATGGCCAAGAAAGCCTACATGTCCTTTCTCATTGAACATTCCTGGATGATTCCTGTGATCTACTGTATAAGGATTCTTTTTCCCTCCGTCAGGAGCTACATTATGACCTTTACAAGCTTTCCTGAGATTTCCGTCAAGAATCACTTCCCCGTTAAGTGTAACGGTAATACGGTCTCCGACAACTCTGATTTCCTCATAATTCCACTCTCCCAGAGGCTTGTGAACAACCCTTTTTGCAGGAATGATTCCATAAGCGGAACCGTGTACCTGATATTCCTTAAGGTTTTTGTAGATAGGATCGTCGTGATCAAGAATCTGCACCTCACACATTCCCCAATAAGCGGCATCCTTGCCCATTGGCGTCCTTATACCTACACCGTTATTTACACCTGGTTTAACAAAGCAGAATTCGAACCTGAATACGAAATCACTGTATTCTTTTATAGTATACAGGTTTTTTTCATTGCCGTAATTTGCTGTTACGAAAATAGTTCCGTTGACAGGTGTATAGCCTTCTGTATTACCAGTCCATTTTGAAAGATCTGTTCCGTCAAACAGGACTTCATACCCTGCTTTTGCCTCATCTTCAGAAAGAACGAATTTCTCTGCAGGAGCCTGAAGTCCTGCAAGCATCTTCTTTATTTCATCTACTGCATATCCGTCATCGGCTCCTCCTGCCTCTTCATAGATTTTCATTGCTTTTTCAAGCGATGATTTAAGAGCATTATAATCGACCTCATCTGTTGTTTTTGAAGCAATTGTCTTTACGGCATCTGCTGCCTTGTATGATGTTTCGGGATTATCAAGACTCTTGCTTGCCAACAAAAATGCAGGCATGACAGGAACGGATTTAAGAGCAGCCAAAACGCTGTTTCTGACTTTCACAGAAGGCTCAAGCCTCATGACATCTGAGTACTTCTGGACCTTTGAAAGATTGTCAAGAGAAGAAGAGGATACCAATACGATAAAACGCCTGAGAGCCGTTTCCGAGCGGTTCTTGTCTTTGGCTGCTATAGACAGAAGAATATCTGCTGCATTGTAGTCAGACACCTTCATAAGAGCCTTGAATGCCTCGTCCGCAGCACCTGATTCATATCCGTCAGCAAGCATCTTTACAGCTTTCTTGCAGCTTCCTGCCTGCGCCAGTACTGGATAATACAGCACCGGAGTCCCTCCTGCATTGACATACTTCTCTACAGTCTTGAACTGTTCTTCTGCAGGATAATCAGACAATGCGGCACACAGTGCTTTCTGGAGGGATGCGACTTTATCCGTCTGCAACCCATCTGTAAAGAGACTGTTGATTTTGTCACTGTCCTTCTCCGTAACCACTCCTGCCAAAGCTTTATAGGCAGCATCGCTTATTTCAGTGTCTTTATCGGCAAGCAGACTGAACACCTGCCCGGACAAGCTTTTCATCCTTCGAACAGATGCAAGTTTCAATGCATACAATCTGTCTTTTCCACCTGACTCAAGAATATCTGAAACAAAACGGCTGATATCCTTGTTCAAGGAAAGAAGACTCCTGTATGCTGCATCTGAATAATCTTTGTTTGACGAGCCAAGCATCTCAGTCAGGAGGTCAGATGCCTCCGAACTAGCAATCTTTCCAGCGGCTCCTATAGCTGCGTAAACAACGCTGTCTTCTCCGGATTTCAAACAGTCATAGATAAAGCCGAACTGTGACCCTACATGGTTTTCTCCAAGCCAATTAAGAACATCTACTTTCACAACTGGGGAAAGTCCTGCGGCAAGGTTTGCTACAGCAGAATAAACTTCGTCATCCGCAAAGGCTTCCGCAAACTCCAAGGCTGCGCAACGGTATTCCCTGTCATCACTTTTCACAGCGGCGAGCAATTCTTTCACTGCCTCTTTTCCCTTTGTTCCCAAAACAATTTCAAGAGCAGCACTCCTCAGGTTCACATCGTCTGCCTTCAGCATTTTAGATGCTCCAGAAAGTGCCGTTTTCACATCACCATCTTCTGCAAGCCTGCCGAGAAGTGTCATATAGTCATATACAGAATTTTTACGCAGGAACTTCAATGATGCAGCGGTTCCGCACTGCGAAAGAGAATTGCAGTAAGATCTTAAGTCTGGTGTATCTGATTTGCTGGTGACATCTGAATCTTCAACTGTATTTCCGTCCAGATCTGCTGCCCAACCCAATATATACGGTTCCGCTTCCACAATTCTTTTTTCTGCTGCAGCATAAGCCAGCAACGGTCTGGATACCTCACCAGCCTTTATCAGTTCAAGAATGGAAGGTTCACTGCCTTCTATGCCTATAAGCGCACCTATAGCAAGAGACGCCGTTTCCGGTGCTTTGACATACTCCATAAAAACAGGAATATCTTCTGCGGTGGCAATCTGTTTAAGCTGAGTAAGAAGGAATATCCTATTAGGTATATCATGGCATTTTGAAGCCGCATTTGCAAGAGCCGTTTTGACAGCCTTTACATACTTGGCATTACCTTCGGTCCCCACATGATTCACCACCCCGTTCAAAGCATATTCCACCAAGGCGTTATTTCCTTCTGCAGCAGGAACCAGCATAGAAGCAAGTATTTCCACAGACTCCGGAGCAGATGACAGAATATCCGCCATTTCTCTCTTCAAATCTCCTGCAGTCGGAGCAGGCAATTGAGCCAATGCATCCTGAACTATTGTTGTAACTGTCCTCTGTCTGCCATCCTGAGCAGTAACAACTGCCGGTGCTGCCATAGAGAGCATCAATATTGTCGCTAATATATTTTTATTCATATCTACGTCTTTTACAGTTGATCAATTAAAGGCTCCATGTTCCTCTCATAGGCTGGTCAACTAACCTGTTGGCAGCATCATCCCCGATAAAGAGTTGGGTCTTGGGATCAAAATGCAATGTCCTGCCGAGCCTTAAAGCGCAAACACCCATATTTACAATAGTTGAACTGTGATGACCGTTTTCCTCATTCAATGCAAATTTGCGTCTGTTCCTTACACAGTCAATAAAATCAGTATTCCTAGGTTCAGGATCCGGCATTTCAGCTATCAGCTCCATAACATTAGGTATTGTACATTCAAATCCTTTATATACCTTTCCTTTCGGCCCTTCGATATAAGGCACCTTACCCTGACTCTCAAAACCTTCTCCTTCAAGAATTATCTTGCAACCGTCTTCGTAAGTATATGTTATGCTTCTCCATATTCCGATGGCATCAGGATGCTGCTGCGGAGCATCAACCTCTACTTTGACTGGGAATGTGTCATCCTTGCCAAGAATATACTGGACAGGATCAATATAATGCTGTCCCATATCACCCAGTCCTCCTCCATCGTAATCCCAATATCCGCGGAATGTCTGATGCACACGATGAGGATTGTACGGTTTGTATGGCGCAGGTCCAAGCCACATATCATAATCCAGGCAAGAAGGAACAGCCTGAGGGACCAGATTCTCTTTTCCAGTCCAGAAGAACTTCCATGCAAAGCCTGTCGCTCCTGAAATACGCACTGTCAGAGGCCATCCGAGCAACCCGCTGTCGACAAGCTTTTTCAAAGGCTCGACTTCAGTTCCAAGTCCGTAAAAGGTATCCTTGAACCTGAACCATGTATTAAGGCGGAAAATCCTTCCGTTCCTCTTAACTGCCTCCATTACTCTTTTGCTTTCCCCTATAGTTCTCGTCATAGGCTTCTCACAGAAAATATCCTTTCCGGCACGAGCTGCCTCTACTGCCATTATCCCGTGCCAATGAGGAGGTGTGGCAATATGAACAACATCCACGTTAGGATCATTTATCAGATCCCTATAGTCGTGGTAAGTTTTCATCGTTTCACCAAATTTCTTCTTTGCCAGATCCACTCCTTTCTGCAAATGGTTTGAGTCCACATCACAAAGTGCAACCAACCGACAGCGCTCGTCACTTGTAAAATGATTTGAAGAGCGGCCGATTCCTCCTACTCCAATGATTCCTTTAGTAAGCTGATCACTCGGGGCTACATACTTGTTGCCACCCATAGCTCCGAGGACATGTCTCGGGAGAATAGTGAAAAGTGCTACTCCTGCACCGGCTTTTTTCAAAAAGCCCCTTCTGCTTTCGTCCATATCAAATATGTTTTAATTATGTGTTATCATTATACCTTGAGAAATATTTTCTGCCTGTACAAGAAATACAGGAAAAGCCAGCAAACAGCAATATATCCTACCCCATTAAGAACTGCCCCCCAGGCAGGTGAACATTCCCCAATTAATCCGCCCAGGAAAAAATTCTCAATACCACGGAAGCTCACTATCCGCTGTGCAAGATATATAGTGATTGAATTCAGTCCGACAACCCTGAAAAACAAAGTCCATCCCTGAAATTTCCTTACATCTATTATATCAATACTTCGGTAAATTTTTACCGAAAAATTTAAAATTTAACAATCGAG
>CALADR010000123.1 GCA_937890845.1 uncultured Bacteroidales bacterium
CTCAAATTTCAAAATCGTTTCAGATTCAACCCTTTTTTCATTAGATTTTTGGGTTGACAAATTGTCTTTTGCACATGCGCTCATTATAGCACAAAGCAAAGCAATAGATAAATAATAAATTATTCTCATGACATTAAAATTATGTTGTTAGTTTAATCAGTAAAATTGATTTTATTAGCTGCAAATTTATTCTGATAAAGTTTAATATTATAATTTATTATTTAATGAGGATGATTGTAATTAATTGATTTTCAATACAAATATAATTATTTATAATTGAGAGTTTAACATTATACATATTTTGTCTTTACTGCCATTAAAAACAAATTCCCACTTCCGCAAACGAGAATTTACGAGAGTGGGAATATATGTGGATATGGGAGTTTTTCAGCTTACATGAGAAGATTTTTCAAATAATTACTCAAGTTTGTGTCATGTTTGCCAAGACCTAATTTTGCTCTTATGTCACTGCTCTCATTATAATGACTGGCTCGGTTTATATATTCTCCGATTTCTTTTCCCTTCAAGCCGATGACATATAGGCAGCAGTATTCGATTTCATTCTCCGTAAGGCCTTTGGACTCAAGATGCCTGATGAATTTAGGATGTGCAGCAATAAATGTCATCTGGGTCGTATAAAGAAACTCTTTCCGATTCTCTACCAGATTTTTAAGTTTATTACAAGCTTTTATGTCTATTTCTGAATTGGATGTGATAGCTGCTGTAAAGAAGTTGTTCAGAAGTTCAAGTCTGTCATTAATCTGATATCCCTTTCTTTTCTTATCTGCATGTCTTTTTCATAGTGCTCTTGTATGTATCCTGTTCTGCTATAAGTAGGGTAAGTGAATCAGAGAGATGCGAATAATTTATATAGTCATCAAGAGCTGCTTTATAATTCCTGAGAGAATCGTTTATATAGTATGAAGGATCTCTTTTATACCCGGAATTATTGTTTCTATATTGTTCCAATGCCGATGATGACAAATCATATTGCCCAAGGCAAGTATAACAATCTGCTACATCAAGCCAGGAAATGTCTTCTTTTTTAAAACTTGACAGGTAATTTTCAAGTTCGTAAGAGAGTCCGCTATTGTCCTGGCCGTCTTGTTTTATCCTTAATATCCGGATGTAGTATTCATTTCTTCGGGGCAGACTTATGTCATTCAGCATATTCTTCACAGAATCAAGGTATTCTATAGCTTCCTGATACTCTTCCTGAATATAATGCAGGTCACTTGACAGCAAGACTGCCCATGCATATTTGTCTGTATTTCCGGCAAGTCGGTAACAGTTTTTTGCCATATCGTTATACGATTCTGCTCTCGGAAAGTCCAATACCAGAAAACAGCTGACAGCCATTGATTTATATAAAAGGCCCTTTCTCAGATAGTCTTCAGACCTGATAGCATCCGCCTTGACAAAACTTTCCATCGCAGCTTCATTGTCTCCGGCATTCTGATAGACACGCCCCAGGTAGTAGTATTATTTGAGCCTGTCCTCATCCGTTCCGTGTTTGCTGTACCAGTCAACAGCTATATTAATTATGCTGTCATCTGTCTCTTCAATCATATTGTTGTCCTGGGCCATTGAGTAAATCAGGGCAAACTTTGCTTTCGCCTCCGAGCCCTTTATGCCCAATGCAGATATGGAATCAAGAATAGTCATAGCACTGTCAGGGCATTCGTTTATATATGATTCAATATCATTCAATTCCCTGATAAATCCTTTATCTGAACATGAAATGGCAAATGAAGTCAATGTCAGTATAGCCACTGCTTCTATTATATATAGTTTCATTCCTCTTCGGCAATTTTGTTAAGCAAAAGTAATGTTTTTTACAAAAAACCAATGAACAAACAGAAGATAACATTATTCTAATTCCAAATTATGAATTTCCGGGCATCCACTTTCCGCGTGAAAGCCTGATAAGGAAGATTATTCCTCTGAAACACAGTTCTATGCACATCGCTATCCATACTCCTTTGAGCAGCGAGCGTGAGTCTCACGGCCCAGATGCTGAAAAAGTTCATAAGGCAAGGTACCAGCGTATTTGCAGCACCTACGAAAACGCCGTAGCTGACAATGGCGGCAGCAAACATCGGCTCTGCAAACGCCTCTATTCTCAGCGCCATAGTCCCTAACTCCCTGATTTCTTCGACCGGAGTCATTATACCTATGATTCCCGGAGCCGCCCAATACATTATAGCTCCCATGAAACTCATGACGGCGATTCCGAGGCTTACCGTTATCCAGGCGAAACTTCGGGTAAGGTCCTTTCTGGATGCCCCTATGCTCTGTCCTACAAGAGTGGTGGCGGCATCTCCGATTCCGTATCCAGGCATATAGCACAGACTTTCGGCTGTCACCGCAAAAGAATTTGCCGCAATGGCGAAGATGCCTAAAGGCGCTACAATCACCGTGGACATTATCTGAGCACCGCAGATTACCGCATGTTCCGCACCCATCGGAGCACTGATTTTAAAAGCTTTTCTGAGAGTTTCTTTCTGTGGGATGAAACTGCCGTCTTTTCTTGCAATTCTCAGCTGCGGAGACCTGGAGCACAGATACCATATCATAATGACAGCAGTGACGGCTTCTGCAAGCCCGGTTCCAAGAGCCGCCCCTGTGACTCCCATTCCTGCTCCAGGTACATTGACAGAAATTCCGGACAGAGAGATTTCCCTGGACGGGAAAATCAGGAAAAAGTTGAATATAATGTCCAGAATGCACATCATTACATTCAGCGCACTTGGAACTTTCATATTTCCACTGCACCTGAGCATCCCCGCACCAAGGAGATTTATCTGCAGG
>CALADR010000124.1 GCA_937890845.1 uncultured Bacteroidales bacterium
CCTGCCACATCTATGACTGTATGTCCTATGTGAGTGAGTCCGATTTTTATTTCTTCAATATAGGAAGCAAGGAGGGCCAGGGCAGTCAGGGCTGCGGAACCTATGGCGAATCCTTTACCTGTAGCTGCAGTTGTATTTCCGAGAGCATCAAGTACATCTGTACGGCGGCGTACTTCAGGGTCAAGTTCGCTCATCTGTGCGTTTCCTCCGGCATTGTCAGCGATCGGTCCGTATGCGTCAGTGGCAAGTGTGATTCCGAGTGTGGAAAGCATTCCTACTGCCGCTATGCCGATTCCGTAGAGCCCGAGACTGAGGTTCTCGGCAGAAAGCATTTCTGCCATATTGAAATTGATGGCGCAAAGGTAAGACAGGAGAATTGCGACAGCTATGGTGATGACTGGTATGGCTGTGGAAATCATTCCGAGTCCTACTCCTGAAATGATTACAGTGGCAGGTCCTGTCTGTGAACTCTCCGCGAGTTTCTGTGTAGGACGGTATGAGTGTGATGTGTAGTATTCAGTTGATTGTCCGATGATTACTCCGGCAAGAAGTCCTACGATGACAGAAAATGAGACTCCCACCCAGTTCGGGATATCGAGCAGATAAAGGATACCGAATGTGGCAACGGCGATGAGCCCTGCACTCAGGTTAGTTCCGAATCCGAGGGATTTCAGAAGCTCGCTCATTCCCGCACCCTCTTTGGTGCGTACTGTATAGATGCCTATGATTGAAAGGACTACGCCTATGGCTGCAATAATCATCGGGGCGAATACGGCTTTGAGCTGCAGATCTTCTCCGAATCCATAAAATGCAGATGCTCCCAGGGCTGCCGTGGCAAGTATGGAGCCGCAGTATGATTCATAAAGGTCAGCGCCCATTCCGGCAACGTCACCTACATTGTCACCTACGTTGTCAGCTATGGTTGCAGGGTTGCGTGGGTCATCTTCCGGAATACCGGCTTCCACTTTTCCTACAAGGTCGGCCCCCACGTCTGCTGCTTTAGTGTAGATTCCACCTCCTACTCTTGCAAACAGGGCCTGTGTAGATGCTCCCATTCCGAAAGTAAGCATTGTTGTGGTGATGACAACTAGTTTCTGAGGACCTTCTGCCCCTATGAAGTGATCAAGTATGATGTACCATACGGAGATATCCAAAAGTCCGAGACCGACTACGGTGAGTCCCATGACTGCTCCTGAACGGAATGCCAGTTTCAGTCCTGAGTTCAGGGATCTCATTGCTGCATTTGCAGTCCTTGCTGAAGCATAGGTCGCAGTTTTCATGCCGACAAATCCGGCAAGACCTGAGAAAAATCCTCCTGTAAGGAATGCAAACGGTACCCAAGGATTCTGTACTCCGAAGCCGTAGGCAAGAATTGCAAAGAATACAGCCAGAATTACAAATACGATTGTAACTACTTTGTACTGCTGTTTCAGATAAGCCATTGCACCTTTTCTTACATAAAGGGCGATTTCCTTCATGGTAGCTGTACCTTCGCTCTCTTTCATCATCTGGCGGAAGAACAGCCAGGCGAACGCCAGCGCGATTACGGCCGCGATCGGAACAAGATAGAATAGATTAGTCATAAATATAGAGTTAATTAAACAACTTTTACTTTTGTTCCGCTTTAAAGTTATTTATAATTTTTCATTTATTGTGCCCTGAATGTAAAAAATTTATATTGTTTTTTGACTTTATGTCATAATATATAATGTTTGGTAATGGTATTAATGCTTGGCAAGCAGTTTGTAACACCATCTGTTGTTCTGCATGTTTTAGGAATGTATTTTAAATGCATGCAGTATATGTGATATAAAGAGCATTTTGCTTTGATTATGCCTATGCTTTTTAGTATATTTGCAGGCTATGTGTTTTGGAAATTATTCCGGAAACTCATTAGTTGATGAATACACAAATCTCTTTTAATAATGAAACATTTTTCGTTGCCAAAGGATGGCGGACTTCTGGAAGCCGGTATTCCAAAAGCCATTCTGCACAGTTATGAGAAAATTCCTGTTGAGGTGTTTGATGATGCTGATGTTGCCAGTTGTTCAATAGCTGACATAGTGGTATCTTCTATCTCGGAAAGTAATGGAAGTCCTTTCCGTCTCGGTCTTACTACAGGTGCTACTCCTATTTCCTTATACAGGGAATTGGTAAAGCGTTATAAGGAAGGAAAAGTATCTTTTGCAAATGTTGAGGTATTCAGCATCGATGAATACTATCCTTCCAAAGCTACAGGAAGCCAGAGCAGGAACCGCAGACTCCATGATGAGTTCCTTAGTCTGGTAGATGTAAAGCAAGAAAATATCCACATACCTGATGGGAAATGTATAACTGGTACTATTACAGATTATTGTGCCGAGTTTGATAAAGCTGCTTCCGGTCTTGATCTTTTGGTTATCGGTGTGGGAGAACAGGGACAGGTAGGTTTCAATGAAGCAGGTTCTTCTACAAAAAGCCGTACACGTCTTGTCCAGCTGTCTTACAAGTCAAGGAAAGCCCAATCAAGAAATTTCAACGGAAATCTGGCTGATACTCCAAAGACCGCCATTACAATGGGTCTTGGCACTATGCTCAGTGCAAAAAAAATAGTTCTTATGGCATGGGGAGAGGATAAAGCTAAAGCTGTAAAGGAGATCGTAGAGAATCCTGCCGCTTCCGTATGTCCTGCATCATGGCTCCAGCTGCACGATAATGTGACATTTTATGCAGATGAAAACTCTGCAAGCCTGCTGACCAGAATCGTTGCCCCTTGGCTTGTAGGTCCTTGCGAGTGGACACCGAAGTTTGTACGCAAGGCTGTAGTATGGCTTTGCGAGAAAGTACACAAGCCGATTCTGAAACTTACCCACCAGGATTATATAGAAAACTCTTTGGGCGAGCTTCTTGAGACAAAAGGCTCTTATGACAAGGTCAACATTGACGTATTCAATGATTTCCAGCATACTATAACAGGATGGCCGGGCGGAAAGCCTAATGCAGACGATTCTACCCGTCCTGTATCATCGTCTCCGTTCCCTAAGAGAGTTGTGATTTTCTCTCCGCATCCTGATGATGATGTGATTTCCATGGGAGGTACTTTCATCCGTCTGGTAGAGCAGGGACATGATGTCCATGTGGCTTACGAGACATCAGGAAATGTGGCTGTCCACGATGATGTGGTGCTCCAGCATATGGATACTGTCCATGAACTCGGATTCGGTGATAAATTCGATGAGGTAAAAGCCATAATTGCGTCAAAGAAACCTGGCGAGCCTGAACCAAGGGCGCTTCTGGATTTGAAAGGATCAATAAGAAGAGCTGAAGCAAGGGCTGCAGTCCGTTCTTTCGGTCTTAATGACAATACCAACGCGCACTTCCTTAATCTTCCTTTCTACGAGACCGGAGGAATCAAGAAAGGAGAAAGGACGCAGAAAGACATTGATATAATAAAGGAGTTGCTTCAGAAGGTAAAACCTCACCAGATTTATGTTGCAGGTGACCTTGCGGACCCTCATGGTACACACAGGGTATGTACGGAAGCAGTCCTTGAAGCTCTTGAGCAGCTGAAGTCTGAAGAATGGCTTAAAGAGTGTCACGTATGGCTTTACAGGGGTGCCTGGATGGAATGGGAGCTCGGAAAGGTGGATATGGCCGTTCCTTTGAGCCCTGACGAACTCATCAAGAAGCGTCACTCTATCTACAGGCACGTGTCACAGAAAGACATAGTTCCGTTCCCTGGAGATGACTCACGCGAGTTCTGGCAGAGGGCAGAGGACCGCACACAGAATACAGCCAGACTTTATGATGAACTTGGAATGGCTGAGTATCAGGCTATAGAGGTGTTTGTAAAACTCTTCTGACAAGAAATTCCGATACAATAAAAACAGACTGGCTTCAAATTCATTTGAGGCCAGTCTGTTTTTGATTTACCGAATGTGAATAGTCAGTTTGACACCGCTGCTGTCAAAAATATTTTAACTACCTTAAACATAGTATGTTATATTGATCCTGAAAAGTCAACACATTGAATGATGCCGTTTATAACTTCGAATGATACCATTTCATCATAGAAATATAAACAATACCAGTTTTTTTCATACCAGTCCATATATATTGGTTTGAGCGGCTCTAAAACGGAAAATTTGTCGCCGACTTTTACTTCGGAATCCAGCCCCTCCAGCCTGACCTTAAATCTATTGCTGCAAATCGTAAACTCGATGAAACTATTATCTTTAAATACAAAATGACTATCATCATCGTAAAAATACCATACATCTATTCCGTTATCTCCGGAATCATTAACTTCACATTTGATAGGCTCGCCAAATTTGGTGATTACCTGTTCTTTGGTCATTTTCGTAAAAACATTTACTCCTTCCACCCAAATCTGGGCATTGGCAGCGATGCTGAATATCAACATCATCACTGCTGTCAAAAATATTTTCATTGTTGTCTTCATAACTATAGTGAAGCAGAGAATACTATACACTGTATAATTCCATCGATGACTTCAAAACGAACCTTTTCGTCATAGTAGTAGATACAATACCAGTTTTTATCAAACCAGTCCATATATACCGGTTTAATCGGCTCTAAAACGGAAAATTTGTCGCCGACAGAAATATTTAAGTCCAGTCCATTCACTCTAACTGTGAATTTATTGGTTTTGATAGTAAATCCTATTAAATGATTGTCTTTAAATCTAATAATATCATTATTATAATGATACCAAACATTTACCCCATTGTCACCTGAGTCATTAACCTCATATTCTGTAGGTTCGC
This sequence comes from uncultured Bacteroidales bacterium, assembly GCA_937890845.1. Classification (GTDB taxonomy): domain Bacteria; phylum Bacteroidota; class Bacteroidia; order Bacteroidales; family UBA932; genus Cryptobacteroides. Next base: position 4,767 of record CALADR010000124.1, read on the forward strand.
CGAATTTTGCGATGACTTCTTCTTTGGTCATCTTCGTAGTAAATACGTCTACTCCATTTACCCAAATCTGGGCATCCGCAGCGATGCTGAATATCGAAATTACAGCTGCTGTTAAAAAGATTTTAACTGTTGTTTTCATAACTATAGTGAAGCAGAGAATACTATACACTGTATAATTCCGTCGATGACTTCAAAACGAATCTTTACATCACCATCATAGTAGTAAACACAATACCAGTTTTTTTCGAACCAGTCCATATATACCGGTTTAAGCGGCTCTAAAATGGAAAATTTGTCACCTACTTTTACTTCGGAATCCAGACCCTCCAGCCTGACCTTAAATCTGCTGTCTTTTATAGAAAAACCATTAAAAGACTCATCATTGAAATGCAGCATAGATCCATTATAAAAATATCGTTCGTCCACCCCGTTGTCCTGTGAGTCATAATACCGGTAGTTGGTAGGTTCACCGAATTTGGCTATAACCTGCTCTTTGGTCATCTTCGTATATTTTTCAATTCCATTTACCCAAATCTGCGCATTTGCAGCGATGCTGAATATCGATATCGTCGCTGCTGTCAAAAATATTTTAACTGATGTTTTCATAACTATAGTGTTTATTTATTTTCAGAATTATCTGCTACAGGATAGAAAGTATAGATGTCATCATCTGACTCGTCACATTTTATACCTATAATCTTGGTTTCTTTTATTTCCCTTTTT
>CALADR010000125.1 GCA_937890845.1 uncultured Bacteroidales bacterium
TGGATTTGAAGACCTTTCCGCCTGGAGTATATATGGTGACATCCGATTTTGTAGTATTGGAAACACTTTCCATATATATAGTGAACTCGTGAGTCCCAAGTTCCTGATAATTATTGATGTATCTGCATTTTGACTGGAGTAGGGCCTGAATGGTATTTATCCTGTCAGACATCATATTCTGCAGGTTCTGTTCATTCCTGTTGTTTACGAATGTGACGCTGACTACGACCATACTTACAAGGGTAAAGAACAATGCAGAGAAAAGAACTGTATTGATTGTAGAACGGAAATAGTTTTTCCTGAAAGCTTTGTTCTTTTTGGTGTTGCCTACTGAAATAACAAGCAGAATTCCGTATATGACAAGAATCAGGTAAGAAAACGTTATGAAGTACGTCATAGAACCCCTGATGGGTCTGGATACGATTATTACTTCTTCGTTTGATATCTGGTTGGTAAAGTGCAGATAGCCTTTGTTCTTATATGTTTTGTGACCGTTCCCGTCGATGTCTTCCTTCAGATCGTTGTTTATGATAGTAGGGTAGGCGAACGTGCCTTTGTAAGAAACAAGTTTGTCTGATATGAATTTTGCGTATGAGTAATAAGTGGGTATATGTACTTCTCCCGGTTTCATATAACTGTCCAATATACTTCTGTATCCGCTGCCTTCCATATCTGGCTTGGACGTTATTTCAACAAAAAGTCTGACTATGCCTTTTCCTGGAGAATAGAAGATGAACATTCCAGTATATGAGGATATGCCGTTTGTATCATATGTATAGTAGAATCTGGAATCAGGAGATATCGGTGAGCCTGATTTCAGTTTCCGGTTGAAGTAGTTCAGGCATTCAGTATCTTTGTCACTGCGTTTTCTGGCTTCCGAATCCTTGCATACAGATATTGATACATCATACTCCTGAGATATCCTGTTGAAGTAGTTTTCAGACAGCCGGTTGAATATTATGACACTGTTTTTGCTGCTGGAGCACAGAGATGAAATCAGTGGGTCGTTTGCTATATCTTCTTCTACAGATCTTAGTTGGATTTCCAGACCCAGATCCCTGTCAATAGCGAGACGGTTGGTCCATACTATAATTCTGTCCTGTTCTTTTTTCAGTCCGAGGATTCCTGTAGATGCCGTAAAGTAAAGAGCGCAGAGAGCTGCGTATCCGAACAGAAATTTTTTTGAAAAAGTCTTGTATTTCATACCTGTAAGTCCGTGGACAACAGGCTTCAGCATGTGTACAAGCAAGAGAATTCCTATGGAGAGTCCTATATATGATATATATGCCAGTACGGTAAAATATGATATGCTGTTCCATACGTAGAGTTCAAATGTTATGTTTGAATTCATTATAAGGCTTCTGAGGCTATAATGAGTATAAGCCACAGTGCATACCAGAATGAAAGATATTACCGATGTATATATTATTTTGGCACGTTTTGTTCCCTTCCGGAGTGTCGTGAAAAGAATGATGTTGCGTATAGTATAAGTGCACAATATATATAATATAACATATATGTTCACTATCATTAGCGATCCGAATGAGTTGAACAGCCTTCCGTCAGCATATATAGTCGGGGAGAAAAAAACTGAAGCATCCCTCATCTGGTTTCCCCACAGGTAGGCTATTGCGGCCATCGTCAGCAGAATTGCCATGCAGGCTGCATATGCTTTCATGCTTTTGTGCATCCATAGGTGTAATACTACGGATATCGTAAAGAAAAGGAGAGCAAGCCATCTTAGTAGTGAGTCCGCCATAGGAGAGCCTCCGGTTGAGGTTTCTCCTATGATTTTGAACATAGGGATATTACCGAGATATACGGTGGCTCCTCCTGTATAATCAAGAGGTTCGGCAGAAAATTTGCCTGGAATTCTGAGGTAAGGATTGGTTCCGTTTCCTGATTTCCGGAGGTCTACAAAAATATTGTTTTTTACTTCTATTCCTCCTATTATCTTGCAGTTAATGTTGTCTGTGATACTTTTGACAATATACCATTTGGTACCGAGATTGATATAGCTGGGTGTTTCGTTTATATCTGCCAGCGGCGAAGTCAGGCTTCCTCTCAGATTTGACAGCCTGTAGAAGAGCATCTTCGAGCCTATTTCATCGTTGATTACAGGAAATTGGTTGTACCAAGACTGTAGAGAATCATTGACATATCTGTATATTACCAGATCGTCAGGAACTTTGTCAAGTTCAAGCCATTGTTTGTGATCAGACTTCAAAGCGTCTGCCATATTCCTGTCCAGTACGGCCATTTTCTTTTCCAGACGCTTTCCTGTCTTTTCTGCTACATGGGTAGAGTCGCTTGTTACTGA